>JASJCJ010000282.1 GCA_030066045.1 Calothrix sp. MO_167.B12 | reverse complement strand
CGGAACAGTAATCCTCCCAAAAAAACTATTCCCCTAACGGAACAGTAATCCTCCCAAAAAAACTATTCCCCTAACGGAACAGTAATCCTCCCAAAAAAACTATTCCCCTAACGGAACAGTAATCCTCCTGACCAAAAAATAGACTGGATACAAGCCCTCCGCAGTTGCTTTAAGCGGGGGAACTCCCTTCCCTAAGATGGATTATATTATCCTTTTTTCAAAATCTAAACTCTAAAATTGAATGACTTGGTTACAACTACTGAAACAACACCGGGCGATCGCAGTTATCCGTGCACCAGAAATGGAATTGGGATACCAAATGGCTATGGCTGCGGTGTCGGCAGGTATGAGATTAATTGAAATTACCTGGAATACAGAGGAGGCAGCGACTCTAATCAATCGACTGCGTTCGGAATTACCCCAATGTTGGATTGGTACAGGGACATTATTAAATATTAATCACCTCAAAAATGCGATCGCAGCTGGAGCACAGTTTTTGTTTACACCCCATGTCGATCCCCAAATGATTGAATTAGCTCAATCAATGGAAATACCAATGATCCCCGGTGCGCTGACTCCCACGGAAATTGTTACTGCCTGGGAACGAGGGGCTAGTTGCGTGAAGGTATTCCCCGTACAAGCAGTGGGAGGAGTTAACTATATTAAAAGCCTCCAAGGACCCTTAGGACAAATTCCCTTGATCCCCACAGGTGGCGTAAATTTAGACAATGCACGGGAATTTATTCAAGCAGGAGCGATGGCAGTTGGTTTGAGCGGACAATTATTTCCTCAATCATCTCTTAGTATCAGAAACTGGGAATCAATTTCCCAAACAGCTGGAAAGTTGATGGCAGAGTTAGAGGATTTTAGGGAGCAATGAAGGGGTGGGGTTTAGCACTTATCCCCATATTTAGATCCCCGACTTCTTTAAGAAGTCGGGGATCTGTGACCCACAAAGCAGTAGAATAATCGAGGATATCAAGCCCAATGCAGGAGATAATACAAAAGAAGAAACTTTGACAAAATAACTGCATGGATACTAAAGCTTTTAAAAGATCCCTCCATCATTCAGAAAACTACCATCGCAAAGGGTTTGGTCATCAAGCAGAGGTGGCAAACCAGTTAGAATCGGAATATCAAAGTGATTTAATTCAGCAAATTCGGGATAACAATTACACACTCACCCGTGGAAACGTTACCATTCACCTAGCACAGTCCTTTGGTTTTTGTTGGGGAGTGGAACGCGCTGTGGCGATGGCTTATGAAACTCGCAAGCATTTTCCCAAAGAAAGAATTTGGATTACTAATGAAATTATTCACAATCCTTCCGTAAACCAACGTTTGCGAGAAATGGAAGTGGAATTTATTCAAGTGCAGAATGGTAATAAAGACTTTTCTGTAGTTGAATCTGGAGATGTGGTTATTCTCCCGGCTTTTGGTGCTAGTGTCCAGGAAATGCAACTACTCAATGATAAAGGTTGTACCATAGTCGATACCACCTGTCCTTGGGTTTCTAAGGTTTGGAATACCGTCGAAAAACATAAAAAACGGGAATGTACCTCAATTATTCACGGCAAATATAAACACGAAGAAACCGTTGCTACTAGTTCTTTTGCAGGTAAGTATCTCATTGTGCTGAACTTACAGGAAGCAGAATATGTGACTAACTATATTTTGCATGGTGGTGACAAAGAGGAATTTTTGACTAAATTTAGTAAAGCTTGTTCTACTGGTTTTGATCCCGATAGAGATTTAGAAAGGGTTGGTATTGCCAATCAAACAACCATGCTTAAAAGTGAAACCGAGCAGATTGGTAAGTTATTTGAACGTACCATCATGCAAAAGTATGGACCAACTAACTTAAATGAACATTTTCAAAGCTTTAATACCATTTGTGATGCTACCCAAGAACGGCAAGATGCCATGTTTGAGTTGGTGGAGCAAAAATTAGATTTAATGTTAGTAATTGGTGGCTTTAATTCTTCTAATACTTCCCATTTACAGGAAATTGCTGAAGAATATAAAATACCTTCCTATCACATTGATAGTGTGGAAAGAATTAAATCTATAGATTCTATAGAGCATCGGCAATTAGATGGTAGTGTAACTATTACAGAAAATTGGCTGCCAGAAGGTAAAATTATTGTGGGAATTACATCTGGTGCTTCTACTCCTGATAAAGTGGTAGAAGATTCAATTGAGAAGTTATTCGCCCTGAAGACGACAGCAGCAATAGTTTAAAAACACTTTAATGAATCGCGAATTTTAGATCCCCAACTTCTATCCGAGGAATCCCTACGATGTGCGGATATTTATTTATAAGTCGGGGATCTTTTATACTAGGCGCAAGTAATAAGTAATAAGGAGAAGGGAAAGGGGTGAGGTCAGCATCTGTATTGCATCCAAGTGACAAATCATCTACCCCTGCAAGACAACCGATGGGCGGTATAATCACATCTTGCACCACAAGATTATTGAGAAAAATAGAGCCTAAAACCCTTGAATTTACGTAAGGTGGGCAGTACCCTTATTGAGAAGGAGCAAGATATGTGTGTATGTGAATGTCCATATAATCGCGATCGCAGAAATCGGAAATGTGGTAAAAAATCTGCATACTCCAAACCGGGAGGCTCACAACCTATTTGCTACACTCAAGACAACCCCAAAAATAGCAATATATAAAACTCTCTTTACGAACTTCCTAAAAATCAAACTTTATACTGGAGAAAGGAAGAGTTATTTTCACCAAGAGGGGAAAGCAATGGCTCCGAACCCCGCCATTATGCAAGCAGTAGAAAAATTGGGTTATCGCGTCACTGTCGGTGACGTGGCAACTCGAGCAGGATTAAATGTTGGGCTGACCAGTCAAGGATTATTAGCTTTAGCATCAGATGCTGGCGGACATATGCAAGTTGCCGAATCTGGCGATATTGTGTATCAATTTCCGCGCAATTTCCGCGATATTTTGCGGAATAAATACCTGTGGTTGCAATTACAAGAGTGGTGGAAAAAGATTTGGAAAGTTCTTTTTTACCTAATTCGCATTTCTTTTGGCATTTTACTAATTGTTTCCATTGTCTTAATTTATGTAACGATTATTATCATCATCACTTCCTCCAGGTCCGACGATGATAATGACAATCGCGGTGGTTTTAGTGGTGGCTTTTTTTACTTCCCGGATTTATTTTGGTACTTGAGTCCTAATTACGATAGCTACCAAAGAGAACGCCGCAGTGAAAAAAGTGAGATGAATTTCTTTGAGGCGGTATTTTCCTTTTTGTTCGGAGATGGCGATCCTAATGCTAATCTCGAAGAACGTCGCTGGCAAGAAATTGCTACGGTAATTCGCAATCAAGATGGTGCAGTGGTAGCAGAACAAATATCGCCCTATTTGGATGATATTGGTTCAGGATATGCCCAGGAATATGAAGATTATATGCTACCAGTCCTCACCCGCTTCAATGGACAACCCCAAGTTAGTCCGGAAGGAGAAATTGTATATTATTTCCCAGAGTTACAAGTAACTGCGTTCCAAAAACGCCGTCAGTCAATATCGAAGTACTTACAAGAATTTTCTTGGCGTTTTAGTAAAGCCAGTTCCGGACAACTCCTCCTCAGTGCTGGTTTAGGTGTAGTGAATTTTGTCGGGGCTTTAATTCTTGGTAGCCTATTACAAGATGGAACTGTCGCAGCGGAAATTGGCGGATTAGTTGGCTTTGTCCAGGGAATTTACTGGTTATTATTGGCTTATGGTACTGGTTTCTTGGGAGTACCCTTAATTCGTTACTTCTGGATTCAGTGGCGTAATGGTAAGATAAGCGATCGCAACCAGCAAAGACAAGCTAGATCCAAAATATTAGCCAGTGCTGTCCCTAATTTACAACAAAAAATTACCTACGCCAGCCAATTTGCGGCAGAAAAGGTAATTGGCAAAGAAGACTCTGTATACTCCACCGAAACCGACTTACTAGAACAAGAAGTAGAACGTTCTGCACAAATTGAAGCAGAATGGCGACGGAAGCTGGAGTCAGGGGGGAAGAGTGATGGAGGGAAGGAGTGAGGGAGTGAGGGAGTGAAGGAGTGAGGGAGTGAGGGAGTGATGGAGTGTAGACACGAAGTGGCTTCTCGTAGAGTAGGAGTGATGGGATGAACTATTAGAGTTTTTTCTTACCTCCTCCTCATCACCTTATAACCTCATAACCTCATCACCTCATCACCTCATCACCTCATCACTTCTTAACTTGAATTGGTGTGAGGGATACACCTCTAAAATAATGGCCAAGGATTTGTAGATGATTGGCTCCGCGCATGGCTAAATTATAAGCACCCCACTGGCTCATACCCACACCATGACCATAGCCTAAGCCTCTGAGAACGAAACCACCATTACCTTGACTGACGCTAAAGCGGGTACTTTTGAGTTTGAGTGCAGTACGTACCTTTTCCCCTTTCAGTACCTTCTCACCCTTTTCACCGACAATTTTCAAAGCTTGAACACTACGGTAAGGTGATAATTTCTCTACCTGAATCTGCTTTACCTTTCCGACTTCGGGAAATTTGGCACCGATATCTTGGGGTGAAAAGGTTCTCACCCAATTACATTGCCTAACATTGCGATCAAAGTCTCGTACAGCACGCAAATAGGGTAATTGTTTTCCACCCCATACATCTTCGACATTTTCTGTATGTCCCCCAGAACAAGCATGGAACACCGAAAGAATAACCTTGTTGTTATAAGTTAATACTTGTCCAGCAGTCGCATCTACAGCAGCAAGGGTATTCCTATGTTCACTCATTACACCCTTATAAATTTGCCATCTATCAGGAGTATTACCAATATCATAAAGAGGATTTTTACCTTGTTTTTCCCGTTCGTGAAGGGCATAAGTACGAGCAGCAATCGCTTGGGCTTTAAGAGCCTCCTGGGGCCAGCTGTGGTTCATTTCCCCACCAATGACGCTGTAAAGATATTCTTCTAAATCTACCCAGTTAACAGCCGTTAAGCCTTTGTTTGTGGGTGCAACTAGGGTTCTGCCCCGATACCAGCGATTACCAATATAAACAAATCCTTTATTTGTGGGTTCAATCCAAAATAATCTAGAACGCCATTTATCTAAGGCGACTCCCCCAGGAACAGATTGGGCATAATATTCAGTTCTACCGGGTAACTGTCCCAATGTCTTACCGCTATAATCTTTGACAATCGCAGTTGTGGAACTTCCGAGTGTTACTTTATTTACTCCTCTTCTGATTGCCACCCGCATAATCACAGATGCTTGAGCTGGAGCAATTAAAGCCATCCATAACAAGATACCGAGCCACCAGTGACGTGCTTTAAACTGGGAAAAAAAAGAGCCTAAGAACAGTTGGAACTTCATGCTACTGATAATATAGTTACAATTAATATATTATTTGACGCTCGTTTCGGTAGTAGTTTCCCTGAGATAATATTTCTTCCTCAGATTACCATGGGATGGGGTTGACGGTTGACAGTTGACAGTTGACAGTTGACAGTTGACGGTTTAATTCTTTCACTCCTTCCCTCCATCACTCCCTCACTCCATCACTCCTTCCCTCCTCTTCAATCCTGGGGTTGATTGGCAATAATTCCAATTAAATTTAAGTTGTTGAGAATTTCTGTAACTTGTGCTAATTCAACTCTTGTGAGTTGTCCCATACATCCCACTATAGCAATGCGATCGCACACAGAAGCAATTATTCTCGCATCTACTGTACCCAATATAGGGGGAGCATCAATTAATACCAAGTCATAGTGATGTTCAAAAAACTCAATCAACTCTTTCATCCTTTGAGAACTGAGCAATTTCACTGGATCTTCTGCCACTGGTCCAGCAGTTAAAATATCAATGGCAGGATGAACTGGCTGGATATAATCTTTAAAGGAACTGTTGTTATCTTCCAATAACAGTAAGGAGATTCCCGAATCATTAGTCAATTCTAAAGCTTTATGCAAGTGGGGGGTGCGGATATTGGCATCAATTACTAGCACCCGGCGGTGCATTCGAGCCGCACTTACTGCCAATCCCAAGGCTAAGGTAGATTTTCCTTCTCCAGATTTGGCGGAAGTCAACATTAAAGACTTAAAGGGGAAGCTAGAGTCTACTAACTGGATATTTTGATAAACCATATCCAGGCTTTCATGATCTGGTAAGGGTGCAAAGTCTGTAGAGATGGAAGCACTATTGTGACTTTGTTTCCAAAAAGGTAAAATTTTCTGTTTCTGATTCGGTGTTGTGACTTTATTCACAGTACCTAGTATACGTAATTGATTGAGGTTACGTAAGTCTTGTACAGAATAAATTACATCATCAAATAATTCCCAAATTAAAGCGGCTAAAATCCCTAGGAGCGGTGCAATTACTACCCCACCCAGCAAATTAAACAGTTTGCCATTACCAATTGCAACTACCTGTTGGGGTTCCTCCACTATTTGCCAATTAAAACCAGATTGAGCGGCTTGTAGTGCCAAAGATTGTTGCTGTTGCAAAATTCTTTCCAGGGTTTTACGATGGGTTTCTACCTCTGGCAATAAACTGTCATACTCTGCTATCAGTTTAGGATATTTATTTAACTCAGCACGTATTTTATTTTCGGATGCCGTTAAACTATTCTCATTGGCGCGGAGTCCGGAAATCTTAGTTTGTACCTGGGATAATTCCTGCATCAAGTTGAGTTCAACTTGTCCTAATTTATCTCCACTGAAGAGCGGTTTACTAGTATTTATGGTTTTCGGGGCAGATGCTCCTAACTCTTTTTGCATTTCCTCTCGCAACAGATTCATTAGACTCTGACGTTCTTCTAATAATTCTTTTACAGCAGGAGCATCGTCTGTGTAGCGTTTACGTTCTTGTGTTAAAGATTTTTCTGTTTTCTGAATCTCTTTTAACAGATTTTGATAGCGGGGAGATTTATTTAAACGTAAGGATATAAGAGCATTTGGTGCTGACGAAGATAGTTTTTTCTGTAAGTGTTTTTGGCGAGCTTGTAAATCTTTGATTTCTGCACGATTGGTCTGTAATTTACCTTGAACGTCTGCTAAAGATTCTAACAGTATTTTACTTTGAATTTTGGGATCGAGAAAGTTATGTTTATTACGGAATCTTTGTAATTTAACTTCCGCTATCTGCAGTTGTTTTTTGATATTTGGAATCAGGTGATTAACTAGAGATAATCCCTCAGAGAGACGCTGTTTTTGCCTTTCCAGATTATAGTCTTGATAGACTTGTGCCAGGGCTTTTAAAATTCTTTGTACTTGTAGCTCTTCTTCACCTTGGAAGCTGACTTGAAAAAGTTGACTACCAACTTGATTCTTAGTTTTATCCTCAGTTGAAACTTGTGTAATACTCAGGGGGATATTTAAACTGCGATCGCCTGATTTCCCTTTAATATCTTCTACTGTAATACCAGGATATTGTTTATTGAGTAAAGATACTGCTTTGTTAATTAATTTATTACTAGCCATCAGCTTCTGCTGGCTGGTATAATCTATTAAATAATTGCCGCGCTCAGATTGTTTTGTCTCTATATTATTTCCTGCTTCTTGTTTCTCCTTTTGGTAAGAATTGGCAGTTACCATCACCTGCATAGACCCTTGATATTTAGGCTTCGCCATCACAGTCGTCAAAATAGCAAGGGATACAATAGCACCAGAGACTCCCCATATTAACCAACGACGACGATGTAAGATTCCCAGAGTTTTTCTCACATCTATTGTATCTTTTGTGAAGAAAACTGTTAGTATTTGTTTTTGATTAATACCTGTATCAGTCACTGTTAAATACCTCTATAGCTTAAATGATAAATTGACAAAAATCAGGTTTCACTAGATATAAAAATTACATCCAAGCAAATAAACTTCGATTATGTTTTTGTCAAATACGAGACATAATTAATTCTTTACAATTTGATGACTAGAGCGAATTAACAATTACCATACTGATGGCAATTGCATAGCATGAATATAATTCAATGTACTATTGCATAACTTGATTGCCAGAGATGTATAATTCAAATTATTTTGCATGAATCAATCATAAAGTATATTTTTCTTTCTTTTTTCTTAATAAGATAATATATACTTAGGAGTTACGCTCAGACAATTTAATTACAGTAATTGTGACGTAAATCAGCAATCCCAAAGAACTAATAAGTCTCTCCGGGAAGGATTAAGCTAACATAAATAATGCGTAAATTTTAATACTATCTTTGAAAAAAGATTCATATAGCAAACATACTTGAGAAATAAATTAGACTATGTATTTAATGTTGTAAATCAAACACACAATCAGTATGAAAAAGATAAGAATCAACTCATCACTAAATAGATAAAAGTGATTGGGATTTCATTAGAGGTCAGGTAATTATAGATGACATCTATCAAAAGTTATAGATTATGTATTTTAAGGCTAATAAACATAATTGATGTATTTATTGTGACAGTAACTGATGGTATGTTATCTAACTACAAATATGGGAAATCGCTGATGTTTGAGTGAACATTTTGCTAATTATTGATTAGTTGAAAGCACCACACTGGCGGCGCGTCACCCCCTATGAATGGAAGAAACACTCGAAATAAAAAGCTTGATTTTGTAAGGGTTTGAGGCAGTGTTTCTTCAGAGTACAAATTAAAAATTAGTTCTGTTATTAGGTACAGGTGTTATATGGCAATACGGATTTAGGGCGCGGACATTGCAGGATTCTAAAAGCTATGTGCAATCAACTTTTGGCTGACCCGTAGCGGTATATAGCAATACGCATTTAGGGCGCGGACATTTTTGAACTTTGAAACCCTTTGACAGCCTGATGTTCCCTGTTTCCTGTTCCCCTGCCACCAAAGAGGGTTGGGTTATACCCCTGATTCGCCAGCTGTATCTTAATAAGGAGAGGGGCTGGGGGTGAGGTTAATGCACATAACTAATAAAACAGGAAAAATTTAAACCAGATGAAAGAAAGTTACATTATGTTACTTGGCTTTGATCACCGAACTTCTTTGCAACGGAAGCTCCAGGCTTTAGATATGGGAATGCAATCATATTGCCTTTCTATATCGGGACTTGAACCCCCACTCTCCCACTCCCCCACTCCCAAGAGGGTGATACCCTTGATTCGCCATTGGTATCCTCCAAGAAGTCGAGGATCTGGGAGGAGCAATTCTCAGCTGAGTCGAGCAGACGATGAATAACTGAAATTACAACTTATAACCAAATTTTCGTAACAGCTCTTTCCTGGCTTTCACATCTGCTTCACCTTCTACGCCTTGGGGAGAAAATCCATCTACCACCCCTAAAATACCCCTTCCCTGCTCGGTTTCTGCCACAATCACCTGTACTGGATTAGCTGTAGCGCAGTAGATATTACAAACTTCTGGACACTGCTTAATGGCATTTAAAAAGTTGATGGGATATGCCTGTTTTAAAAGAATGACAAAACTATGTCCAGCACCTAAATTTTGGGCATTTTTAGTTGCAACTGCTTCCAGATTGGGTTCATTGCCTGCCACTCTAATCAAACAAGCTCCTGAAGCTTCACAGAAAGCAAGACCAAATTGTACCTGGGGTGATGAACCTACCATGATTTCGTATAAATCTTCAACTGTTTTAATAAAGTGGGTTTGACCAATAATAATATTACTCTCTTCAGGAATTTCCATTGCCACAGACTTGAGTTCCATTGTCTTTACCTCCAGGTATAGCGCTACGCGCAAGTAATAAGTAATAAGTAATAAGTTTACTGTTCATGGGTTTCAGCATTCAACAATGTCCGCGCCCTAATTGCGTAGTGCTATAATTGGGAATTTTCAATAGAGCCTTGCTCCCCAACTGGTAGTATTATTCTCACAAAGAACAAGTGTTTACTTCAAAGAAACACATTCGGTAAAGGTAGGGAACATCTACAGACTTTTTCCTATGCCATAATCTGAATGTCGCCGTGCCCAGAACCCATTGGTTTACACAAATGCAATCACGTCCCTGTCAGAATAATTCGTAATTGATAATTGATAATTCGCGCATTAGTGCCCACGGATGAATCCTCTTTCTTGAACCAAGCAAAGTTTAAAATTTATCCATAAATAAATTTAGAGGCTTGCACAATTAATTACGTTAGCTTAATGCTAGAGACGTTAAAGGGTGCTTTAGGGTTTTTAGACTTTCTAAACAATCTCTAAGAGGATGTTTGGAAAGTCTAAAAGGTTACTTAAAACCTCTCTGGTAAACCTCTCTCCTAGTAAGAGAGAGTCTTTGAAACCCCCATTCCCTTGTAGAGAATGGGATAGGGGGGTTAGGTTTGGG
>JASJCJ010000281.1 GCA_030066045.1 Calothrix sp. MO_167.B12 | reverse complement strand
AAATTTAGACTATAAGCACTTGTAACCCTTGATTTTAAAGCAAAGTTATCGACTGTAATTAAACATTTAGCACGCTATCTACGAAAGAACCATAATTCTTCCCCCACTCCTCACATTCCCCCGCTCCCCCACTCCTCACATTCCCCCGCTCCCCCACTCCCCCGCTCCCCCACTCCTCACATTCCCCCACTTCCCATTTATTTCTTCCCCAAAGCTAAACGCAAATAATTCCCCAACACTGCTAAAGGAAACACTATAGGTACTAACACCGCTAAAGATATATAAACTTGCAAACTGACAAAAACATAAACCACCGTAGTAGTTCCAAAACCAATCAAACCCAATCGCACCCCACGGGGATGATGTTGTAAAATTTTCCTGATAATTTTACCCAACACAGCTCCTACCAACACCATGAAAAAGTTAGGAATTGGCACTACTAAATGCTGATTTAACAAATGGTGAACCGTGTAAGCATGAGCCTCACCACCTGTGAAAGATTTCTCCCCATTAAACCAATCATTCCACCCTTTCGCACCCCGCCAGAAAGCAACAGGAAGGGGAATATAAGCATTATCTTCTCCTTTTTTATTCACTCCCGCTTGCTTATATCCCCCAGCAGCAATAATCAAGATTTTGGATTTCAGATCCTTCTGAGCAATTGCAGGAGTTGGGGTACAAGAACCCAGTAACTCACAAGCAGAAATAGTTTCATAAGCTTGTTTGGGAGGAATGGAATAATCAATAATTGGTTGAAACCACTGGAAGAAGTTATTAATAGCAGGAAATTTTAATTCTTTTAAAAAATCTGTTTGTTTATCCTTAGTATTAATAGAACTAACTACCGAATCACGAAAATTAGTTGTACTTAACTGGGGTTGGAGTAAATTAGTATTATATATATCCTGGCTCAATAAGCAATCAGATAATGCTAATAGATAAGCAAAGGGACAGGTATCAGAACAATTATTTTTAGGCAATTCCACATACCAATCATATAAATTTATATCCCCCGCCATACTTTGATTGAGGTTAGCTATATCTGGACTAATCCCTTCCTTGTCTGCTTCGTTAGCACCCCAAACAAACCAAGTCCCTTTATTAATAGCTTTATCAATAGATTGTTTTAACTTTATACTATTATCTGGCTGTTCTTTATCTCTATCTAAAATATAATCTACCCCAATCAACCGAGCATTTCTCTGAACTAATTTATCCACTATCCGAGACAAATAACCATAGTCCATATACCGCTCATTAACCAGCCGTACTTTATCTTCCGCGAGGGACTTTTTATCTATCTGAACTAACAGAACAGGTGATTGTTGATTAGGAGGAGGGAGAACATTTTCAGTTCCTTGAGTAAATTGACGATAAGCAGATTGCAATAACAATCGCGGTTCTAAAAGGAAATCTTGGACAGGAGGAATTATACTCAAAGTCAGAAATGCTACTAAATAAACCCCTTCCTTTTTTGTCGGTAGCCAGCTTTTAATACTATGCCACACCCCAAAAGGCTCTAGGCGAAATAATTCCGATTGGGGATGACGAAACAGGGAGGGAATCAAATAAGTAGAAGGATAAGTAAGATTCTTTTGTTCCTTGAGAAAAGCACAAGCATCCAGTAAAGCTTCATGGACATCTTTATACTCAGCTAAACTATTAAGAAACTGCACCAAAAACTCCTGTGCTACCTGATTGTGAATGGGTTCCCGCATCACTGCTACTTGGGGTAAACCCAAATCAATCAAAGACTCAGCAATAGATATCCCACTGCAAGAATTAAAAATAGCAAATTGCAGTCCCCTATCCCGCGCTTGTTGCAGTGGTTGTACTATGTCTTTAATGGCTATAGAAACCTGGGGAGCAATGCTTAACTCCCCTCCAGTATCACTAGTTTCATTGCTATGTCCCGCGAAAAATAGGATATCCCAACCCTTGCGATCGCATATTTTTTCTGCTATCTCTTGTTTAAGCTGGGCAATATCTTTCCCCGGTTGCCAACCTGTAAATTTCACCTCAGCGACGTTTGAGAAGCCACGTAAGGCTTGTTTATCTTCTTCAAAATCTAACCCTTTATCATCACCCAAAATGGCTAATACCCTGGCTTTACGGCGTACAGGGGATATGGTTGCATAGCGAATATTGTCAGGAACCCGTGCTAAACGAATTGTTCTGGTTCCCGGCGCTGATAGCTTGGTGTTAATTTCCCAAGCTTCCCAGGGTAAGCGTGCTAATTCTGGGGTATTACAGGTAAGTAACACATCTACCCAATGATTATCAGAGTTTGGTATATCCCTAGCCGCATCAGCAATTGTCTCACGAATTTCATACAACTGTTTGTTTCGCAACCAGAGATGAAACTCTGATAAAAAACAAGCTTCTGCTTCCCTTAACTTTCCTTGCCAATCTTGGGGAGGTGCTTTAATTTTACCTTTTTTGACTACTTTACCCCGGAGGTTTTCATAACAGTTAAGATAAGCTTGTCGCCAATCTGCGTAGCTAATTTCTAGGGAGGTGGGATAATCCAGTTTGGCGGAGATTGTTAGTCCTTTTCCCCAGGATAATTCAAAGTGACAATATTGACTGAGTTTGAGAATTTTTAGTTGGAATACTCTGATAAAAGTCATGGTGCTTACTCCATTTTAATCACCTAATTACAATACGGTTTAGGGTAAGGTGGCAGCCAAGTAAGGTGGGCATTGCCCACCCTACTATGGACGAAATTCAAATAACACTGATGTTTCAGATTGCCCATTAGCAGAGGTAATTGTTGCTAAGAATTTATCCTCAAGATTTCCTTCGGTTTGCATGAATAAATAATCATTGTCTGAGTCCAATACTTGTTCGTCCAATAGCTTTGTCAAATCGCTAATTCGTAATTTTAGTCCCAGAGGCGGTTTTCTTCCTGGAATTGCACCCAATATCAGCAGTAAACTCCAGCCTCCTTCTATTTCTGGTAAGCACCAAGTTATTGCATAGAGTCGGAGTTTGATTTCTGCTAATTCGAGATTACGGTAAATACAAGCAGCAACAGCAGGAATTTCCACATCATCAATTGCTGTCAGAATATTGTCTAATTCTTCCGCAGCAGTTGGTCGATATCTCAGTAAAGGGGAAGGTGGGGGTAATAATTGACAAGATAATTCTTGAGCTATTTCATCCAGTTTATTTTGCACCCACAAACCAGCATTAACTGCTTTTTGATTGACGATTTGTGTGAAATCTTTGAGATAATTACTGCTGTTATATGATATTGCTGGTAATTTGAGTTTGGGAATTTTTAGTACTGGTATATCTGTAGGAAATAAGCACTGCAAATAAATTAATAATTCCTCTGTTTCTTGACGAAATTCAATTACATTAACTTCATAGCTACCATCTGATAAAACTGGGATTTTGGCTGTTGTTTTTACTAGCTCCTCATAGCGCGTAAATCCTTTAATAGTAGCAATTTCTAACTCATCATCCACCCCAATTACTATGTAAAAATGGGCAGCAAATTCTGGAGTATCAATTACTGCCTGAGGAATAGTTACCCATTCATCGCTAAAACTCAGGGTAGGAATCAAACATACTTTAAATTCCCCTACTCGCAAGTTACAGACTGCATTAATTTCTTGTGTACATTCAGGGTGTAATAAGGAAGATTGCCTTCTATCTACCGATAGATTTGGTTCTCGTTTTTGCAGCCATTCTTCAAAAGCAACTAATGCTAAAGCTTGAAAATAGATTTGTAATTTACCATTTTCAGCTTTGACATTTTCGGTAATTTGCCACGCTTGTTCGCTGTGTTCTGGATCTAAATGAATTATTTCTGTTAGTTCCGGGAAATCCAGTAGTTCGTTGTCAGTATCTTCAATATAGTTATTCATGATTATTTATAAGCGTCATCTAAGTATTTACAAATTGCTTGGGATAGCTTGTTTTCCATGATTCTATTTTTACTAGCTCGATCTTCCTTTTGAGCTTGCTGCATTTCTGCTGCCACTTTCTCATTGAGAATCGGCGTTAGTTTTATTCTCAGCTCATTTTGCCTTTCTAGAGAAGGTGATTCAGGGATGATTTTAAAAATTTCGAGGATGAGATAATTTACAGTTTTTCTCACTACGTCAGCATGAAGTTCTCTGTGTTCCATTAATCTGCTAACTTGAGACTGGTTTTGTAAACCAAGTTGAAGAGCAATTTTTCCCTGAGGAACTACCTGACAATGATAGAGATGCAGTGCTTGGAGAAATTGCTGGTCTTTAGGCTTTTTCTTTCTGCGATAAAACCTAACTCTATCCTCAATCACTTCCTGTACAGCTCGCAGAAAACAACTATCATATTGTTGACTAAAAGCTGATAAAAATTGGTTAATTCCATTATCTTCCTCTTCTGAAGGAGCAGGTAAAATAGTTTCCTGCCTACCTAAAGGCTGGGTAACAACACCCCTAGCACGACGACTTTTATATTCTCTGATTAATTGAGCCAGATTTTGTAATTCTTGTAAAACTTCATCAGGAGATAATTTCCAAGTATTTACTAGCTCCTCAGCCATTTGCTGTAATTGCTGAGAATTTGGTGCTGGATAGGGAGATTTTGTTTTTCCTAATCCTTGCTGTTTTCGTTCTTGATTAATTTGCCTGCGAGCAGCTTGAATCTGGCTGAGATAAACTGTGTGATAACTTGATAGTAGTTGAGTTAATTGTTGAATTTCAGTTGGACTATAGTGATAAAATTCTGATAATATTCGCTGCAATTGGCGAAGACTATATTGTTTGAGTAATGACCAATTGGTAATTTGTTCAATACCATGTTCCAGGAGAAATATTTTTAGTTCCTTATTACCTCTAACTACGATTTTAATCCAAGCAGATAAACTACTTCTTTTGTCTACATCAAAGGTTTGCAGAATACGGACAGTAAGAGAATTATTATTCCCATGATTTAATGAACTATCAGTACTATCCAGCACCAAGGGCAATAAATCATGTACTTTAAAATTGTGCTTGCCACCGTATTGCTGTGCTAACGTATAGCAATAATCTTTGAGGTAGTGAGAAATTATACAACGCAAACATACTTCAGCCAGGGGTTCATCACTGTCTGATTGATAAAGTCGCCACAGTTGAGAGATTATCTCCTTCTCCGGAACTTTTTCACCCGTTGCTAGTCCAGGAACTTGCTGGGTTAAAAATTCCTTTGCCTCTATTATCTCTTCCCCTTGACAGTTGCCAAGACCAAGTTGGTGTAATATGCAGTATTTTGACGGGGTACTCATCCATTTCTCCACAATCACTCCAGCCAGAAATTTTGAACTCACTCCTATATATCTTGGAAAAATTTACCCTATGCATTTTTTGGGGAGAGTGGGGAGTGGTGGAGTGAAGGAGGGAAGGAGTGAAGGAGTGAAGGAGTGAAGGAGTGGGGGAGTGAAGGAATGAAGGAGGGCAGGAGTGATGGAGTGGGGGAGGGAAGGAGTGATGGAGTATAGAAGGGGAGGGGTTTTCCGCAGGGTAGGAATGAATATGAGCCAAAATACATCATCTCATCACCTCACGGACTGTTACCCCTGAACTTTGGCGGCTTGTGGCACCATTTACCAATGCAGACACCATCGCCGATTTAGGGGACTTCCAAGAAATAAATTATCCCACATTGTAATCCCACCGTAACCCCGCCCCTACGAATCATACGATTGGTAATAATGACTTTGGGATATTTTTTAATCTGGAAGTCCCTAGAAAAAATTCTCAATGAACAGGATATTACCCAACAACAAGCAGCAGCTTTAGCTTGTTCTCAATCCCCCTTCCCCGAAGTTCAAGTCCTGTTTGAGAGTCGTTCAGATTTACAATCCTTAATCCAATCGGGTCATCTGACTGGGAACATAACCAAGCAGACACACCTGCTGAAAACGAAAGCAATTGATGCTACGGATGTCTTTGAGTTGTTTTTAAGACATCTGATGTTGTCAAATTAGGGCTTGTTGTAAAAGTCTTATGGCCAGGATAGGGAACAGGATGACACGGTTCCTGTGAGCGTTGCCGAACACTGAACGCCCGTAAGGGCAGCCTGTTGCCCCTGATATTTTCTTGGGTTTCTCTAATTAACCCAGCACAACTGCCGATAAGAACGCTGCGCCGAACCCAGCCAGGGTAAAACCGGCAAACCGCAGATTGAGAGAACCCTCTTTGCTACTACTTCCCAGACCCTTGGCTACCCAATAGGCTCCAAAAGCGATCGCCATTTGCATGAATGTAAAGCCAAGCAAATAGGCCACCGTAGGTCCCATTTTTGCCCCCACAATTGCCTCACCATAGGCATATCCGTGGAATAGTCCTGCAAAAGCAGCCAACCCTATCACTACACTGTTGTTGGGTTGTTTTCTCATTGCCAACAAGATGCCGAATAATAGCACAGATGCTGAAATAAAGAATTCGGGAGCTGGCAGATTAAAGCTCATCAAGTGAATACCCGTACCAGCGAGGGAAGCTAAGACAAAGGCAATGGGAATCATCAAACCACGACCAATCACCGCTGCTAGGAGTCCTACTGCAATCACAAAAGCCAGGTGGTCCAACCCGATAACTGGGTGTCCCATTCCTGACAAAAAACCTTCGATGGCATTGGCAGGAGTCCGACCGCCAAAGGGATGGTGAGCCATCACCGGGGTAGAAATCAGTAGGATACTAAGGCTTATCAGCGCGATGATCAGTTTGTTTTTACGAGCATTCATATTAGCAGTTTCTAACACTACATCTGTACTGCTACCTCCTAGGGCAATGACCACATCAGCCATTGCCAAAGCAGGGGCATTATTGACACCATCACCCACCATGGCCAAATAACCATATCACATATCTTGCACCTTCTCAATAAGGGTAAGTGGGCAGTAGGTGGTTTACGAAAAAATAAGGGTTACAGGGGATAATTTTCTCATGGGATCATGTGGTGCAAGATGTGACATATTATATTTGCAACTGACATACAATGTTCAGTTTGTCCTCTGACAACAATTCAGCGTCAACTTTTTCGATGCCAAGTTCTTGAACAACTTTGTCAGCTGCTTTTTGTGAGTATTACGTAAGCATTAGAACATGTTCCATACCCTGCTGCTTTAATCCCTTAACAATTGTTTTAGCTTCCGTTCATAGAGCGATGCAGAAATCTATATTACTTAATTACTTATTACTGATGTTTTTGATATATTGTTGCCAACAAGCTTGAGCGATCGCCCAATCTTCCTGGGTATGGATAACCAAAATCCGCACTGTGGAGTCAGAGGTAGCAATATCTGCATCAAGCCGTACAGATTCATTCTGATGGCGATCAATTTTCCAACCCAAAAAGCCAAACCCTTCACAGGCAGCACTACGAATTAAAGCAGAGTTTTCACCCACCCCAGCAGTAAAAATGATTGCATCCAACCCGCCAAGACTGGGTAACATGGAAGCAATGCAGGAGCGTAACCGATGTATATATATATCCAAAGCTAATTGAGCTTGTGGATTACCCCGGTCTATGGCTGCTGTAATTTGGCGTAGGTCATTAGATACCCCAGAAACACCCAGTAAACCAGAATTGCGATTCAGAAGATGATCCAATTCATCCACGGTATAGTTGCAGTTACGCAATAGGTGCAATAAAATGCCGGGGTCAATAGAGCCGGAACGGCTACCCATCATTAACCCTTCCAGGGGAGTAAAACCCATTGTGGTATCGATGCTATGACCATCACGAATTGCCGCTAGAGAGCAACCATTTCCTAAATGACAGGTAATTAAACGTAGTTCTTTTAAATGGCGATGGAGGATTTTGGCAGCGCGATGGGCACAATATTCATGACTGATACCATGAAAACCATAGCGACGAATACCTTGTTGCAACAATTCGTAAGGGATTGGATAAGTATAGGCCGCAGGGGGTAACTGGGAATGGAAAGCAGTGTCAAATACTGCTACTTGGGGAACATTACCTAAAATATCCTCAATTGCCTCAATTCCTTGTAAATTAGCTGGATTATGGATGGGAGCAAAAGTTGATAAACGAGCGATCGCTTCTTTAAGCTCGGGGGTAACCAAAGTACTTTGCTGATATTCATCCCCTCCATGTACTACCCTATGACCAACAATATCAATTTCCTGGGGATGCTTAATTACTTGATTCTCACCACTCCAAAGGGTTTTTAGCATTGACAAGGTATCAGCCCGTCGAGATTGAGATGGAAAGCTTTTCTTGAAGGTACCAGCAGCAGTTTTTACCTTCAGTTCCGCTTGACCCTGTTGATAAGTCCAGTCAATTTCTGCTTTCCAGAGAGGGTTGGGTGGAACTTCTGGGAGAACTTCACTACTTAAGTCATATAAGCAACTTTTTTGACTGCTGGAACCAGCGTTTAGTACTAAAATTTTCATTTTTGACTCTCCACGGATGAATCCACACGGCTTGTATCCAGTCTATTTTTTGGTCAAGTGAAGGAAGAAGGAAGAGGGAAGAGGGTTTGAGTGGTTTTATGTTTGTCAGGAGCTTGGAGGACTCCCAAACTCCTTCCATCGTAAACGACGGGGCTTGTATCCATAAGGAAGAAGGATTCTTCCTTCTTCTGCCTTCTGCCTCCTGCCTTCTGCCTCCTGCCTTCTGCCTTCGGAAGACAGAAGCCTTCGGTCAAACAAACTACTCTATGCCGAATTTACCCTCGTTTGTGGTTTAATTTCCTGAGAATTGCTGTAATATCTAAAAATTCTGCTCCAACATCTGAGAGGTTGTTTAAAAAGTCATATTACATACCCAAGATATCTGATATCCCCCTAAATCCCCCCTTTCCAATGGAGGATTTAGGGGGGATCAACAAGGATTTTGGGTAATGAGCGATACTTGACAAACATCCTCTGAGAAATTTCCCTATATCCAAGGATAAATAACAAATACATAGAATGCAAGCTAAATATTCAACCATCAAACAACTTATATTCACTTATGTAAAAATTGCACTGATCACTATTATTGCTCTAGAAATTACAGATTTAATCTTTGATAGTCGTAATATTTTATATGGCGACGACAAAATCATTGATGGCATAACAGTTGCTCTTTCAATCACAGGAATTTTCATCAGTGGCAAGATAATTTTAAAATCAGAAAAGAGATATTGGCTGCCGTATTTACCACTGTTTGTCTTCAATTTCCTCCTGTTACTTGAAGAAACCTCTTTCGGTCAAGATATCTTCGGATTTCCGTCTCTCAAAATTGGACCTGTGTATTTTAATGCACTTCATGATGTATTTTCACTATTTTACAAATACCTGGGCACCTATATCTTAATTCCTGGCTTTATTGTTGTTTATATATTTACCAAAAAATATCGCCAACGAGTCGAGTCAAGCTTAGTCAAATATCCTCCATACAGGTTCGTTCTGATAGCAGTAATTTTGCTAGGATTATCAATTATTTTTGATTTAAATATAATTTATCATCCACCTGCAGAGGAATACTTAGAAATGCTAGGTACTTTGGCTGCTTTATTTTCAGTAATAGCAGTTCTACGTATAGTTACTAAAAATATAGTCAAATATTACAAGACTTAATTTTTAGCTTTATCAGAGAGGGCAGGAAGCAGGAGAAATGCCCTCTGCTGGGAACCGCTAGGCGTGTTTTCAAACTTATTCGTAGGTTGGGTAGAACGAAACCAAACCCAACAAGTCTAACGAAGAATGTTGGGTTTCGTCCCTCAAACGCCACTGACTATAACGGAGGTAACCTCCCTTCGGGTGAATCCTTCGGATACGCTGAGCGCAAAGCGCACGCTACGCGAACGCGAGCAACACTTTGCTTATGCCGGGGAACCCTTTCGGCAGTTACTCCACTTGGGGAGACCCCAAGACTGTACTGCCTCACCACCGCAAGTGTTTCACCGCAACACAGTGGCTCCCCAACCTACAATTTATGCCAATTTTGGGTTTGAAAACACGCCCTAGGCGTGGTTGGGATGTGGATCGGTCTAGAAATTTTGCAAAAAATTGTTGCTAACAATCACCGTGTAAATAGGGCTTGCTGAAAAAGTCATGATTGTGGGGGTAGGGAATAGGGAATAGGCAATAGGCAATAGTTAGGTGCCTATTTTTTTCTATTCTTTTTACTATCAAAAATTAGAGATGCAAGAATTTTAAACCGTTAATCCTAATTCCCTTGCACGCCCTGACTCAAAAAATAGCCTCAAAGCATTGAT
>JASJCJ010000280.1 GCA_030066045.1 Calothrix sp. MO_167.B12 | reverse complement strand
TTACTTAAAACCTCTCTGGTAAACCTCTCTCCTAGTAAGAGAGAGTCTTTGAAACCCCCATTCCCTTGTAGAGAATGGGATAGGGGGGTTAGGTTTGGGAGGTTTTAATGTTAATAAACATACTTTTCAAACATCCTCTTACAAGAAGTGTTAGATTTTATTCAATTTTTGCAGAATAAGCACCAACAAGAAAAATTAGAAATAACCCTCTTAAGTGAATCTTCACTACAAAAAGATTGGCTGAAACCTGAAGAAGAGGCAGCATGGCAGGATTTGTAAAAGGTGATGTTGTTATTGTCCTGTTTCCTTTCTCCGACTTAACCCAAGCTAAACGTAGACCTACTGTAGTTGTTGCTAATTTTCAAGGAAATGACCTCATTCTCTGTCAAATTACCAGTTTACTGATTACTTATTACTGATTACTTATTACTTATAATCAAAATCGCCTCTGGTATTCCAACACAGCACGATTATCATCAAAAAAGTTAGTAGAACCACGGAGACGAAATTCGTCATTAATGCGATAATTTACACCCCATTGGATGGGATCATCGGTGGTCAAAATTTTAATACTAGAAGCGGAAATCCTAGAAGTAATATCAACACCAGCCTCTGCGGCTAATTCCAAGCTGGAACTACTTCTTCTACCTGCACGAGTATTTTCTGTAATCACTGTGGGGAATATACGTAATTCACTTAAACCAAAGGCGCTACCAATTTGATTAAAAGAACGTTGGAAATTATTAAATACCGCCGAACCCGCAATATTAATCAGCTCTAAAGTGCTGTCATTGGTTTCTTGCTTTTGACTGATTCCACTCCCTAACAAAGCAACAATTTCTGTTTGGGTGCGGGCTGGTGTACTTTTGAGAACTAAATTTTCATTGAGAGTATCAGATGGTCCTTGGACACTGGCTTCTACACGGACTGTTTCTAAGGCTGCTAAACCAGTGGCGTTATTAAAGCCTGTATTTTGAATCACGTCTAAAACTTTGGCAAATAGGCGAATATCTAAATATGGATTTAAGGCTTTCTCTCTGGTAAAGATTGCTGTATGTTCGTAGCCACGAGCTAAGTTTAATTGAGTTGTAAATAAGTTAAAGCTACCTTTTTTTAACCGAATAGTTCCATCTGCTAATGGATTACCCAATGAACCATTGACATTGAGGCTACCTGTAGCCAGGAAGTTGAACAGTGCTGGACGGGTAATTTCAATATTTTTGCCTAAATCTAACTGCAAATTATCAAATGTGACGTTGGCGTTGTCTGTTTCTGGATTATTTGCTTTAGATGCTTTAATTCTTGCTATCTGTCTTGCCTGTTGTCGATTTTTCTGACTGGTTTCGGTAGTTTCTGACAATACTACTCGACCATTAGTTAAGTTCACTTTACCACTCAAAGTTGGCTTGAGGACAGCTCCAGTAATTTGTAATTTACCGCTAGCGTTTCCTTGATAAAGCCCTTTGAGATTCAATACTAGTTGCTCTAGGCTGACGGTGAGGGGATTCTCTATTTGTGTGGGTAAGTTCTTGGTGATGGGAATTTGTCCTTTAACTTCTACTTTACCCCGGCTATAGTTCCCTTGAAGATTTTCCACTAGGATACGGTCAAAATCAAAGTTAACTTTTCCGTCAACTTGTGTTAGGTTCCCTGGCAATGTCCGGGTGGAAAAGGTGGCGGCGTTAAGTGTGGCTGTACCATTCAATAGGGGAGTTTTCCATGTGCCACCGACTTTAATGTCTACTTCTCCTTGACCATTTTCAAAGGCTACTTGGTCCGTAAACAGGTTTAATAAGGCTAATCCCTCGTTTCTTACTTTTATATCTAAATCGATTTCATTACTATCTGGGATAACGGCTGTGAAAGGTAAGGCGTAGGGAACACTACCAACAATATTTACTGGTTCTGTTTGACTAACTTTGATGGTACTACCAAAACGCAAACGCCCATCTGTGTAACTAAAACTGGCATCAGCTAAGTTAACTGGTTTTTGATTGATGGCTCCATTGTTGACAGATACTGTTCCTCTGGCTTGGGGATTGGTAATACTACCTGATAAGGCGGCTGTGGCAGTCAAATTTCCGGCTATGGTGAATGGTATTTTTTGATACTGATTAAGTGCGGCGAGGGGAAAGTTTGTGACCTTTAATGTACCGTTTTGTTCTTTACCGCCAACGTTTCCAGAAAAGTTAATGGAACTATTTTCTGACTCTATAAGTAATGGTAATAGTCTCAAATCTCCATTTTGGAAACTACCATTGGCAACTACTTTATCAGCATTATAAATAGGACCAAAGTTTTTGTTACCCCAACTGAATTTTTTACCCGACAATTGAAAGTCTACTGCTATACCTTTGGTTGTATCTACTCCCACTTCACCGTCAAAGGTTCCGGTTAAATCAGCTAACTGAGGTATAAACTCTGACTCTTGACGTTTTTTTCGCTGTTTTTCTAAGAGGGCGACAATCTCGTAAAAGCGTTGAATTTGCCCTAGTAAAGGTAATTTGGGCATACCCACTGGTTGGGTTTTTAAGTCGTTTGCCTGACCATATATGGGTGCTGCCATGCCTCTTTGTAAGTCTTGGATGTCAAAGAGCTGGAGGGCGGTGAGGACATCTTGAATTTGCCCGCCATTGATGTTTAGTTTTCCTTGAACTTGGGGGATGCCTGGTGTTTGAGTGATATTACCAGCAAAAGCGTATCTACTTTTACCCTTGATAAATTCACTACTGGTGAGGGTGGTTTTACCGTTGGTGTAATTGAACTGAGCTTGTAAGCGATCGCCTTCAATTGTACCAAGTTTTGGGTTAGCGATCGCTAGTTCTCCTTCAGTTGCCCATGTCTGTTGGTTGACGAGGAAATCTCCGCTTAATTTACCCGTGAGTATGCCTTTACCTAAGGGGGTTTGCGGTGGTAATTCTAGGTTGAGTTTTTCCAGTGGTAGGTTTTGGACTTTGACGGCTACATTGTTACCTCTGGTGTTTCCGGAAGCTATGGTGTCATTCCATTTAATATCAAAGGTTTGGGGATTGCCGTTGGGGTCTAGGTTCAGGGCAATTTTATTTTCGGGGCTAGCAACGTCTAAATTTAAACCACCACCGGGTTGGGACTGGAGATTCCCGGTTAATTTGGATTTAAATTCAAACTGATTCACCTTTAAATTATTTAGTGCTAATTGCCCTTGGATATTGGGTGTAGTGGGTTTACCTGTAATTGTGCCTGTAAAGTCTGTGTTTCCGGCTAAAGTCATGGCTTGGGGAAGATTTAACAGGAGTTGTTGTAGGTTGTAATTTTTCAGGCTGACATTCAGATTTAAATCAGTAATTTCCGGTGCCTCCACATCCTTGACTTTGGCAAGCACATAACCGTTAGCTTGCAAACCAGGGGCTGTTGCCCGTTCCACAATCAATCTGTCTCCCGTCCAACCCACCACCGCAGACAAGGGCTGTTTGACAACGGCAATGCCCTGGGATAACCTCGCTTTACCCACAGCCCGCATATTCGCCAAACGAAAGTTCTCCACGGTGCCTGCGGCTTGGAACTGACTATCCAACTTACCCCGCAGTTGCTCGTTAAATTTTGCAGCATTAAGCCCCTTGGCTGTAACATTGGCTTGGTAACGACCCTTGTTTAATTGAATATTATTAGCCGTAGCTGTGCCCCCAGCCACATTCAACCTTGCCTGCCCAGTGGCTTGAATATCCGCCAGTTGAAAAGAATCCACGGAACCAGCCACGTTAAACTTACCTACAACCCTTTCCTGGAATAACTCTGGTACTTCTGCCAATTGTTGCAGTGGCACTCGATTTACTTGCAGTTGGGCTGTGTATAAACCTGATGCTAGTTGAATATTGTTAACTGCAACGGTACCACCACCAATAGTTAATCTGGCATTACCTACCCCTTGTAACGTCTTGGGGCTGAGATTCTCCGTGCTACCGGCAATTTGAAACTTACCTGTTAAGGGATTTGCTAAGGCGGGATGGGAGTCTTTCAAAATTCGTCCCAGTCTTACCCCATTAGCCACTAACTGAGCCGCAAAGCTTTTATCTCCCAGGCGAATGTTAGATACACCTACCTTACCACCACCGATGTTGACTTCTCCTTGCTGGGTATTAATGTTGTTAATTTTGAATGGTGCGGAACTACCTGAGATAATTAAACCACCATTAAAACTTGCTCCCCCTAAAGAGACATTTTGTAATTGTTCCTTATCTACAAACGGCTCCAACTGCACTCCAGTAGCTTGTGCCACCGTACTCCAATTTTGATTATCCCAAGTACCAGCAGCCACCACCTTACCACCAGCCACCGCCAACTCTACATTGCGGAAAGCAACGGTTTTATCTGAGTAAACAATGGTTTCTCCCCTGGCAGCATAGGTTGCTTGGGGTGCTTGCCATCTCACAAAGGTTTGGACATTGGTGGGAGTGCCTGTTAATACTGCGGTTGCGGCAACCTTACCGATTTGTAATGGTGGTTGAGCATTATAAGTTTGAGCTAAACTATCTCCTGGCAAATTCTTCCCTAGCAAACGGAAATTGAGGCTGGGGGTTTTACCTAATTGCAGGATACCGCCACCAGTCACCTCACCCCCTAACCTTGCCTTCCCTTGAATATCTCGTACAGAAATTAACCCAGTGCTGGTAAAAAAATCAAACTTACCCCGTATCCCTTGAAAATCAACCTTATCCACGCGAGCAGCCTTAATAGTAGCCACTGTACCAGAAATAATTGGTTGTGCGATCGCACCCCCAACTCGCACATCTGCTTTGATTTTCCCTGTGACGGGAATAGGGGATTTGACTTGTAGGGTTGCTAAGGCCTGGGGTAGGTTGACACTCTTGACTTTCCCAACTAACTGATAACCAGTTTGTGTATCAATAATGCCATTGGCTACCAAGGGAATTTTGCCATAGTTAGTGCCGACATTTTCTAGTTTTATCTCCCTCCCTCGGAAACTGACATTGCCCCTAGCTTGATTAAACCTCTGGGGTGCTTGGGGGACTTGCAGTGTTACCCCTTTTACCGCCACCTTGCCAAATAATAGGGGTTGTTGCTGGGGTATCAACTGCACCTTTAAATTCCCCTTGGCTCTCCCAGCCTCCAGTTCTACAGGTAATTTAATCAGTTTCGATACTTCCCGAACCAATAAATCCTCCGCCTGCACCTGCAAACTCGCAGCTAAGGTTTGGGGACGTACTTCTCCCCAAAGATTAATATTTCCCCCACTACCAGATTCTCCTTCTACCTGAAACATGATCAGTTGGTTGTTTTCCCGCAGTTGAGCAGAACCATTGAGTCGGGAAAATGCGACTGGGGTATGAGGGGGAGTGGGGGAAGCGGGGGAAGCAGGGGGAGCGGCGGAAGCGGCGGAAGCGGGGGGAGTATTTTTTTGGGGTTTACTAACCTGATGGGGTAATAAAACCAGCTTGCCATTGCGAATCCGCAGTTTGTCTAAATCAGTTTTAATTAGTCCACCTGCACCAGGGGGAGCCAAGGTAGTAGTAATCCAGTTTCCTTGGGCATCTTGCTGGATGTAAACATCTGGATTCACCAAAGTTACATCCAACTTTAATTGACGTTGAAATAATAATTGCCAGAAGTCGAAACCCACCTCTACCCCATCCATCGACACCTTATCAGCATCAGTGGATGTCGCAGGAATAGCCGATGCTCCAAATCTCACCCCTGAAAGGGAAAAATCTTGCAGCTTCCCTAGTTTTACCGGACGATTGAGAGTAGTAGTAAGACTCTCTTGGGCCAGAGGAGCTAAATCTTTTTGAATAAATGTCCATAACCGCCAACTACCAACCCCGATGCCAATGGGCAGCATCACTCCCAAGGCAATACCACCGCGTTTCATCACCTTTAACCACAATGGCGCGCGCTGATTGTTTGCAGACTGAGTATCCTGAGGTGAAAATTTATTCATTGGACTTTTACAGTTGACTGATTGGTGTGGGACTCCAGACTCACAAAGTAGTTAGCACAATATTAATTATCTAAGTATCCTTGGAAATATAAACCAATGTGTAATTTTAAGATTTGTGATTTGATCTGTCTTGTGAGATATTATCTACTTTGGCCGTGAAAAAATAAGAAAACTCCCATTAATACTCATATTTTGTTTATATATCAATCAAAAAAGCTGTAATAGAGAAATTATTCAGTTTCCCTTAGCTGTTGATCCGCATTAAAACCCAAAATTGACCCCACTCTATTTTTATCTAGCGATCGCTGAAAATATAATAGAATTGTTAAGAAATATATGTGTCATGGAGTCGCAACATAATGGCGCGATCCGTATGACAATATATAAATTCGTTTGAGAAATTGCAAATTGTTCTCCCTCGAGATTTAGTACAAAAATATTAGGTCGAGTGATAATTTTTTCTGCCATTGACCAATGAATTAGCCCTCAACACATATCTTGCACCTTCTCAATAAGCGTAAGGTGGGCATTGGTGGGTTACGATATAACAAGGGTTACAGGCAATAATTTTCGCAATAATCATGTGGTGCAAGATGTGAATCAAGCTTCTAACTAAACTGGGTTCTGGGGAGCAGCAAGTCCCCCGTCATAATATGCAGATTTGGCGGTGGGATACAGGGATTCCCCAGAGAAGGTGGCAGTACTCGGTGTGCTATCTTTTTCCGGCGTTGCTGATTAAGGGGATGATTTTTATCTCACGCATTAGACGCAAAGCGGCTACTTAACAGAAGCCACTTCGTGTCTACGGAGAAGGGTAGGTGCAAAAGAGGTATGTTTATTCTGGGCTAAAAATCTAAATTCATCCCGCATTTATACAACGCCCTTTTTCCTATATTTGGAAATTTCTAACGGATAAGCAAAATATTTTAGAATGTACTCGGAGGTGATCAGATGCTTTCGTTGACCCTGAGCTACCGAATTTATCCAGATGCCGTTCAAAAGCGAGAATGCTTGCTTGGATGGAGGTGTGTCGCCAAGTGTACAACGGGAGCATTGCGGGAGCACAAAGACTGGATTGCTTCGCGTAAATGTGCTGTCCAGGAACTTTTGTCTAGGTGCCACCAATGAAACAGGAAAAACCAAGAAGTGATTCTTGTCACCCCACACCATAATCTTTGATTTAGTGTGGGAGGATGTCACAATTAATAAATTGAGTAGAGTGTTAAGGACGGATAATTACCCCCATGCGTGTTTTTGTGTTATTGTTTAATGCTGGTACGGACAATGAAGGGATTCACACAATTCGGGAGGGCGATCGCAATAAAATTCTCATGTTTGAATCTGAAGATGATGCCACCCGCTTTGCCCTACAACTAGAGGCTCAAGACTTCCCTACAGCTTCCGTAGAGGAGATTGATGCTGAAGAAATTAAGGATTTTTGTAAAAGTGCTGGTTATGAATTTGAGTTAATCCCTGCCAATGAATCTTTAGTCCTACCTCCAGAACTAAATGTTGAAGAAACAGATTGGCAAGCGGAAGGAAAAGAAGAAGAAAATAAGACTCAATCATTCAGTGATAATACTGAAGATTCAGAGGAACGGGAAATGTCTGATGCTGAGTTAGACAGTATTCGCCGCAAATTAGAAGGATTATTGTAATCAATAATTGGTGCAATAGCCCATAGAGCCGTAAGAGGTGGGTTCAGCATTAATTAAGCGTTCTACTGGCTTGATTGTGACCAAACAGTAATCAGTATCAACTTCCAAATTCTCTAAAGTGGAGGTGGAAAAATTTTTTCGGTAAATCAAGCCCTTCAATTTATCGATCAGGAAACTGATAACTGATAACTGAAATGACAGCCCGTTGGTTTTTCATCCCTGGTTTCAAAACAAACGGTTTCTAAACAAGAGCGAGGATTTTTAGATGGCAAATTTGCAGGAACGTGGGCATCTTTTAACCGAGCAAGTTAACCCCAATAGCCTTAATCTGGATCGGCTCGCCTCTCTGGAATTGGTAGAACTATTTAATAGTGAGGATCAAAAAGCTGTAGCGGCCGTTGCTGGGGCTAAAAATGAGTTGGCAAAAGCAATAGACATAACAGTCGCTCGCCTGCGTCAAGGTGGACGTTTATTTTATATTGGTGCAGGGACTTCTGGGAGATTAGGTGTATTAGATGCTGCCGAGTGTCCGCCGACTTTTTGTACCCCTCCAGAGTTAGTACAGGGGATTATTGCCGGGGGTGCGGGGGCACTAGTACGTAGCTCAGAGGATTTGGAAGACCGTGTCCAAGATGGAGCTGAAGCGATCGCTCAACGCCAGATTACGCAGTTAGATGTGGTAGTAGGTATTACCGCCGGCGGGACTACTCCTTTTGTCCACGGTGCTTTACGAGCCGCTCGTCAGAGGGGTGCAGCTACTATTTTTATAGCTTGCGTACCTCGTTCCCAAGTACCTTTTGAAGCTGATATCGATATTCGCCTCTTAACTGGACCGGAAATATTAGCTGGTTCTACCCGACTCAAGGCTGGTACTGCCACCAAACTAGCTTTAAATATCCTCTCTACCTGTGCCATGGTAGGTCTGGGCAAAGTTTATGGCAATCGCATGGTGGATGTGGCTGTGACCAACCATAAACTCCGCGATCGCGCTTTGGGTATTCTACAAGATTTGACTGGCTTAAGTCGAGATGCTGCAGGCTTTTTACTGGAACGTAGTGGTAAATGGGTCAAGTTAGCTCTGTTAATGCATTGGACTGATTTATCAAAGTCCGAAGGCTCTCAATTACTTGCAGAACACCAAGGTAATTTAAGAGCAGCTGTTGATAGTTATCAGGGAAGGAGTGAAGGAGGGAAGGAGTGAAGGAGGGAAGGAGTGAAGGAGTGAAGGAGGGAAGGAGTGAAGGAGTGAAGGAGTGAAGGAGGGAAGGAGTGAAGGAGGGAAGGAGTGAGGGAGTAATGAATTAAAGACTGTCAACTAACAACTGTCAACTAACAACTAACAACTGTCAACTAACAACTGTCAACTGTCAACTGTCAACTGTCAACTGTCAACTAACAACTAACAACCATCATCCCAAAATAAAGGTCGTGCTTGTTGGGTAGAAGACAATTTTTCCTCTAAAGCTTGCCAATCTTCCCGTTCAATGGTAAGGATCGCTTCATCGATTTGTTGACGGTACTGTTGTAGGGATGTGAGTAATGCTTGACGATTATACTGCGCCATCATCACTCCTAATTCTGGGTTGCCACCACCCACACGGCTGGTATCTCGGAAGCCAGAACTAGCTAAATTTTGAGCCATTTCTAATACTTGGCGATCGCTTTCTCCCATACAAGCTGCAATTAAGGAAGCACTAACCATGACGGGTAAATGGGAAATCCAACTAACGGCTAAATCGTGAACCTCTGGGGAACAATGATATATTTTTGAACCCAACTGACCCACCAATTCCTCCATCACTTCCATGACATATTTAGGTGTTGTGAGTGTAGGTGTAAGTACATAGGGCCTGTCCACAAATAAATTCCTTTGGGCTGCTTCTATGCCGCTATTAGCCGTTCCTGCCATAGGATGTCCACCGATGAAGTTCTGCCAACGGGGAGCCATTCCTTGGACTATGGGTGTTTTTACCGAACCCACATCAGTAATAATACAATTCTTAGGTAAATAATTAATTAACTCTGCAAATTTGGGAATAATAAGACCTATGGGTGTGCAAATAAATACCACATCCGCCGTTGCTAGTAGGTTTATGTCCGTTTCCGCTTCATCCACACAGCCAACAGCGAGCGCTTGTTTGCAAGTAGATGGACGACGGCTCACCCCGAGAACATAATGTCCCTGCGATCGTAAATCAAACCCTAAAGAACCGCCTATGAGTCCCAATCCCAAAATACCAATATTCATAAAATTACCAATTCCTGTCCTCGATCTACTAATTTCTGCATAATTTACCAAATAGTAATCGGTATCAAGCCCCCAAATTATATTTGTGGTAACGCACCATTCATCTCGACTTTGGTGCGTTGCGCTGCGCGACAACACACCCTACTGGACTGACACGCCTAAAAATGTAGGTTGGGTTGAGCGATAGGGAAACCCAACAAAGCTTTACTGGTGTTGGGTTACTCTGCTCCAAGCCGCTGTTGCGTCTACATTCTTCAACCCAACCTACACCTATTGCACT
>JASJCJ010000046.1 GCA_030066045.1 Calothrix sp. MO_167.B12 | reverse complement strand
TGTAGGTTGGGTTGAGCGATAGGGAAACCCAACAAAGCTTTACTGGTGTTGGGTTACTCTGCTCCAAGCCGCTGTTGCGTCTACATTCTTCAACCCAACCTACACCTATTGCACTATTTTAGCTGTGTCAATCCACTACGTATTTTTTCTAACGTAACAGATGGAATACCCAAACATTTACCCAGTGACTATAACTTGAATGAGTGTAGAAGAATTACTGAAACAATACGAAATTGGGGTTAGAGACTTCAGCGGAATCGACCTGACAGAGGTTAATCTCAGTGGTTTCAAACTCAGTCAAATCAATTTGGCTAATAGTAATTTGAGTGTTGTCAACTTAACCGGAACGGATCTCCACCAAGCCGATTTAAGTTATGCCAAATTAAACGTAGCCAGACTACACGGTGCCAATCTCTATCAAGCCATTTTGAATCAAACTATTCTGAATGTTGCTAACTTAATTCGTGCCAATCTCAGTCACGCTCAATTAACACAAGCTTCTCTAATTCGTGCAGAATTAATTCGCGCCGATCTCAGTTACGCCAATTTAACAGATGCCAATCTCAGTAGTGCTGATTTACGAGAATCTACCCTCCGCCAAGCTAAACTGATTAGTGCCAACTTAAGTCAAGCTTTCTTGGAAGATGCTGTTCTCCAGGGAGCCAATTTAGCGGGAGCTAATCTTCATGGTGCGGACTTAAAAAAAGCCAATCTCAGTGCTACCAATCTCCAAGGGGCTGAACTACGACAAGCAAATTTGACGGGTGCTGACTTGAGCGGAGCTAATTTAAGTGGTGTCAATCTCCGTTGGGCTAATTTAAGTGGGACAAATCTCAGTTGGACGGATCTAAGTGAAGCTAAGTTGAGTGGAGCTAATTTAGCCGATGCAGATTTGAGTAATGCTAATCTAGGTAATGCTAGTCTGGTTCATACCGATTTAAGCCAAGCGATATTGATTAATGCTGAATGGTTAGGTGCAGATTTAACAGGAGCAACCCTGACAGGAGCAAAACTACATGGTGCTTCCAGGTTTGGCTTAAAAACCGAAGGTATTATATGTGAATGGCTTGATATTAGTCCCAAAGGCGATCGCTCAATCATTCATAATTTTTACTTAGAAGACTTACAGGAGTTTTTTAACCAGACTCCCCCCACCATCAAAATTATCGTCGATCTACCCCTAGACACAGAAGCCAATTTTGCCCTAGCTGGTGCTTATTTTCAAATTGCCCAACAATACCAAAAAATCCAACAACCCCCCACCATGGAAATTGGATTGCGGCGTACAGTATTTACCTTTACAGTGGATAGCGATCGCGATTTATTCCTGACTGCTTATATCGCTATCCTTCCCTTTTTAAATGCCACCCCTACCCAGCACAATATTTGTTCTATATTGGAAAGTATATTTGGCAAGGAAACTTACCATCTGGGTGTGAAATATGTGGATATGTTCCAAGAATTAAATACCATGATGGATGCCGCCATTGAAAAGGCGATCGCCATCAAAAAAAGCAAAAAAATCCTCAAAATAGCAGAAAAAATCAAATTCTTCCAAGCTCCAACCCAGACAATTTTAACTAATTCTAGTAACAAAAAATTGATTGTGTATAGTCATCCCAATTTTGGCAAGCATTTGATTCACAGTGAGGGAGTGAATTTTACTGCTGAGAATGATTTCACCAATGAAGTAGATAATATAATTACCCCTACCTTTAATACAGTACTTGATTTTATTAAAGGTTTTCATTGTATATAGCCATCAAGACGTGGTTTAAATTAATAGTTAGTAATTCTAAGATTCACATAATCAATAGGAGTGAAATATGCGGAATGCATTTAATAAAATGATGGGTAGGACTCGCTATGTAGTCTGTCGATTATTTGTACATTTAAGCGGTTCAGAAGTTGCCCCCATTTTGGGAGTATTAAATGATGCAGCTCGCGAAGCGATAGATGCTGATGGTGATTTAGAAATTTTGGGAGAAGGACTAGTAGACATTTGTCAAACCCTCCTGCAATATGATGAAAACTGGTTAGCTGCTGCCAATGAAGGCGATGTATTTTGGAACGAGGGCGAAGCCGGAGACTATGTAAATGAACTGTTTACAGATTCTGCCCAACGTTATCTGAGCGAACCTGATTATGTTGAAGCAGATGAGGACGATACTTTATCCCTACCAGCAACCCGTAATGTGGTAGTGATGATTACAGTGGCTTTTGAAGGGGAAGTAGAAGAATTGGAAACCAACCTGGCTGATATGTCAGCCCTCAAGACTGGATTGAAAGCCCTAATTAATTTGCATTACAATCATCAATTACAGGCAATCCAAGTACACTTCTCTCCGGCTCGCTTTGGAGATGAACTCACCAACGACCAATTAATCCAGTATTACCCAGAGCTAATCCCCTTGTGATGGAGTGAGGGAGTGAGGGTTGACAGTTGACAGTTGTTAGTTGTTAGTTGATAGTTTAATTCTTTCACTCCTTCCCTCCTTCCCTCCTTCCCTCCTTCCCTCCTCCCCTCGTTGGGGTATCTCTACTTGACCATCACCCCAGAGAAATTGTTAAGCTCAATAAAGGGACATAATGAAATGCTGATGACAATTTTACGTAAATTTACAGTTCTTTTTTTAACATTAAGTTTGTGTGTTACGACTGTAGCTTGTGGTGGTAATGTCAATCAAACCACTAGCCAAACTAGTAGAAATAACCAAACAACAAAAGTTTCTAGAATTAGTGACGGTCAATATCCAGTCCAGCAAGCTAGTTACAATGATGGTGATGGAAAATATACCCTGTTCTTACTCAACAGCCCCACACCAACTTATACAACTGAAAAGTTGCAGATGGCGCGGTTGACGGACGAACAAATTAAACAAGGTGAAAAAACCTACCTAAAGGTAGAGAATGGACAACCAGCCCTCTACCTCACAGAAGACTTCAAAATAGAGTACGTCCACAACGTCACCGAAACCAAAACAAATCCCCAAACAGGACAGCAAGAAACAGTAATTGTGCGACGGGAAAGTAATTTCTGGACACCTTTTGCTGGAGCATTAGCAGGTCAAGTTGTGGGTAGTCTATTATTTAGACCCCAGTATTATGTACCACCTGTGTATCAACCAGGTAGCGTTATGACTGGTTATGGTGGTTATGGTCGCAGTTATGATGTAGCAGTGGATCGTTATCGCCAACGTTATAATGAACCACCAGCAGCTGTCAGAAATCGTACCGCTTTCCGCAGAACTGGATCGATTCGTAGGTCCTCTCCTAATACTTCAACTACGCGCACTAGACAAAGAGCAGGTACCCGTAGTACTGGTTCCGGTTTTGGTAGTAGTAAGTTAAGAAGTTCTGGTAAATCCCGTTCAGTCAGAGGTAGGTCTAATACTGGCTTCGGTAGCAGTCGTCGCTCTATTCGTCGCCGTTCACCTGGTTTTGGTGGTAGAAGACGGTAAAGAGGAAGAGTGAGGGAGTGAAAGAGTGAAGGAGTGAAGGAGTGAGGGGTTGCTGACGGCAACCCCTTTCTTCTTGAGTGACATCAGAAGGTTAAAAACGAGGTCTTATTAATATTCTAGAAATGCCTATTCTTGAGCTGATTCATAAGCATTACTCAAACTTGATAAAGGCAAAAACAACAATAATGGACGTTCTGTCGTTCCCTCAAACCCGTATCGCTCATAATAAGTTTTTGCCGAGACATCTTTTGCATCCACAAACAAACCAATTACTCCAGCATTCTCAGCAATAACCAAAGCTCGTTTCATTGCTTCTACTAACAAAACGCTACCTATTCCTTGCCTTTGCCAATCTAAAGACACCGCTAACCTTGCTAACTTGACTCCAGGAACAATAGAGGGATATTTCTTTGCCCAACGGGGAGGAAGACATTCAACCCGCACCTCGCACAAAGACAAAGTAAAAAAGCCGATAATAACCGATGGCTGCTCATCATCAACCAAAACAAAGGTACGAGATAACCCTTTTTGGATATGTTGCCGTGCAGTGCGTTGTAAAAATTGATTTAGGGCTATCTCTCCACAGTCAAACTTTTTTCTGTCATGAGTCTGACTGAGAAGTTCAATCTTTTTCACTGAAAAAAGCCTGATGTCGCTGAATAGCTTCTTTTAAATGGTCATTAGGAACGGGCGGATTTTCAATCAGACTAAATATTCTATCCGCATCCTGGGATGATAAGTGAATCACCTGTTCTTTATTAATCACTTCTTGGGCTTCTTTAACCGCAGCCTGAACCATAAATTGATTTAAAGTCGCTCCCGTCAAATCCGCAGCCTTTTGTAAAGTGTCTTTGACCGATGCAGGAAGCCTAGCTGTCACGCGAATATCATTAGGGGTGGTACTTGCCATCTGAATTTATTCCTCAATTGCTTTCACTATAACAATATGGTGTCATTTTGCCACCATAAATTTCAGATGGAAGTTTCTTACATAAAAAGCGAGCGATCGCATTATAGATCGCCCACCACTCTTTTTACTAATTACATTGAATTACAGGTTATGCCACAGCTACTGCTGGCTCTTGCCAACGGCCCATAGCTTTCCCAACCACAGACAATTCTGTCATTAAACTATCAAATGCTTCAGGAGTAAGGGATTGAGGACCATCGGATAAAGCTTTAGATGGGTTAGGGTGTACTTCAATCATCAGGGAATCACAACCAGCAGCAATCGCAGCTTTTGCCATAGAAGGTACATAGGAAGACCATCCCGTACCGTGGCTGGGATCGATCATAATTGGTAAGTGGGTTAAGTTCCGCAACACGGGAATAGCCGATAAATCTAGGGTATTACGGGTATATTGGCGGTCAAAGGTACGGATTCCCCGTTCGCATAAAATAACATTGGAATTTCCCGATGCCAAAATATATTCAGCAGCCATCAACCAGTCTTCTATGGTTGCCGCCATTCCTCGCTTCAGTAATACTGGTTTCGGTTGCGCTCCAACTTTCTTCAACAAGGAAAAATTCTGCATATTCCTTGCTCCCACTTGCAGCACATCAGCAACTTCGGCGATTTTGTCCAAGTCAGCAGCATCCATAACCTCTGTAATGATGCCCAATCCACTAGCCTTACTAGCTGCTGCCAATAAATCTAAGGCACTCTCACCATGTCCTTGGAATGCATAGGGAGAAGTCCGAGGCTTGTATGCACCTCCCCGTAAAAATCTGGCTCCCGCAGCCTTCACGCGCTTGGCTGTTTCAATAATCATCTCCTCATTTTCCACGGAGCAAGGACCAGCCACCACTACTAAAGGCTGATTTTCACCAAATACTACAGGTCCTTCTGGAGTGCTAACTACTACATTAGATGCTTCCCCATGACGGAACTGGCGGCTAGCTCGCTTATAAGGCTTTTCTACCCGTAATACTTGCTCAATCCAGGGACTAAATTCCTGAATTTGTAGGGGATCTAAATCGGCGGTTTCACCAACTAGACCAATAACTACTTTATGCTGACCAACAATTTTCTCCGGAGTCAGACCCCAAGTACTGAGTTCATCAGTAATACGGTTAATTTCTGCTTCCGGAGAACCAATTTTCATTACTACAATCATGCGAAATCCCTTGAATGTTTTAAATGTGCCTGTTAAATAATTCGATTTAGTGGGTTAACTATTTTCCTAACATTAATTGTCACCATTTTTATTGTTTTTATTATTTTTATTATCATGTTTATGTAGAAAAAATTGCGCCCAAATGATATAATTACTTAATGAATTTGGGTCAAACAGTTACTAAAATTACTTCCCTTAATTAATCCTGAAGTCGTGAATTTCAAGTAGTATAAATATTCACAACTTCAACATTAGATTACTTATTTACCCAATATTCAATAATTTATATCTGGACGCGACTAATTATACTTTTTTTTGTTTACTCTCCCGCCAAGCTGCCATCATTCGTTCCCAATTGGTATTGAATTCTTGCCAACCTAAAATTCCTCCTGCTCTTCCTTCTTCCCAGGAAGCGGAGAGAACACCATAGGTAATTCCTGCAACACCCAAACCAAATAAGCCTAAATTCACCAACAAAACAGCTATTGGGGGTAGTTTGATTTCAGTATAGGTCAAGAGTAGATAGCTAACAATGAGAGTCGAAATACCTAATAATGTTGGTATGCCACAAAAGGCGGCTACTCGCCGCATCATCCTTCGGCTGACTTCCTCAGGAATTGCCAGTTGTTCTTTTGTATAAGCAGATTTTTGCGGTTGTTTTTTCTGTTTAACAGAAGCTTTCTGAGTATCTGCTGGCTTTTTTTCCGACTTATTAACAGTTTTGCCTGCCTTTTGGCGTTTTTTTGGCTCAAAAGGCAACCGTTCCCCTTCCGATTGTGCAGACATAGGCAAAAACCTATCCACGAATACCTAAACGACGAATTAATTGTTGGTAGTGTTCTCGGTCATGTTTATTAATATAAGCCAGAAGACGCTTACGTTGACCAATAAGTTTTAATAATCCTCGACGGGAAGAATAATCTTTTTTATTCGCTTGTAAATGACTACTGAGACGTTGGATTCGCTCTGTGAGCATGGCAATTTGAACATCAGAGGAGCCGGTATCAGTTTCGTGAACTTGGTATTGGGAAATAATTTCTTGTTTTTGCTGTTGCGTCAGAGCCATAATTCCATGAATATCTAAATTTATGCAGCAGTCTCCCATAATATCACAGTTGCCAGGATATGCGATCGATCACTGGTGGTTGATTTTTATTTGCTGCATATAATTTAATAACCAATTTGCGGCTGTGGCTCTACGAGTTTGCCGAGGACCAAATTCACCGATTTTATATCCTCGAAAGCCTAATTGTTCTTTGAGTAGTTGTTTCCCCTCTTTGGGGATGGAACGGGTCAGTTTGACTGTTGGTGGACGGTTGGCAATAAAATCTGGTGGTTGGGGGTATTCATCCCGCCATTCTGGAGAGACTTCACTATTATCCCAGCTGTCATTTGACCGATTGTAGCGATAACCCAAGCAATCCCATACCAACTGATTGACTGTGGTGTCGTCAATTTCTTCGTTGAGAATTGCCCAGATTGTTTCTGTTGTTAGGGGTGGCAAGTTAGACATGACAGTCATATTAACAGCGATCGCAACAAAACTGATACAGCAATATTAGCTCTTATTCTGGCAAGTGATAGCTATTTGGTACTTTGTTCTAGGAAAATAATACCAGCCTTGGTATCCGTAATGAGGTTGAGTAATGAAACATCCCCAAGAAAATTCTTCCATAATTCGCGCTCATGTATTTATTTCCGGACGAGTTCAAGGGGTAGGTTATCGCTACGCCACGGTAGATACTGCCAGTAAGTTGGGATTAAGTGGTTGGGTGCGTAATCTTCCCGATTACCGAGTGGAGGCAGTTTTTGAAGGTTGGCACGATACGGTTGAAGAAATGATTCGTTGGTGTCATCAAGGACCCCCTGCTGCTGTTGTAGAAAATGTGGTAGTTGAGTATGAACCGCCAGAAGGATTAGGAGGGTTTGAAGTTAAAAGGTTTGGGTAGGGAGTGAGGGAATGATGGGATGATGAGGTGATGAAGTAATAAGTAAAAAGATTTAATTTACAGGCAATTTAATTGTGAAAGTGCTACCTCTACCTAGTTCGCTTTGCACATTCAAACTACCGTGGTGTGACTTGACAATTGCTTTTGCGATCGCTAATCCTAAACCCTTACGGTGTGGTCTATTTACCTGAAAATCGCTGTAAGATAGAAAAAGGCTAATTCCTAACTAAATCTTGAACTATGCCTTCCCCTTTCCCCGGAATGGACCCCTACTTAGAACACCCAGAAATTTGGCCTGGAGTTCATCTGCTACTCATTGCTGCTCTGGCAGAGTCTTTATCCCCCCAACTGCGTCCCAAATACTCCGTCTCCGTTGAAGTGCGGATGTACGAAACCAGCGGAGAACAGTCGCTTCTAGTCGGAATTCCCGATGTCTCGATCCAGAATTCAGTTCATGATTTAGAGAAAAAACCTTCCCAGGTTGCCGTTTCTACTCTCCCCACGCAACCAATTAGGGTTAATGTTCCCGTTCCAGAAACCGTCCGACAAGGCTATTTAGAAATCCGAGAAGTAGCAACAAAAGAGGTCGTAACTGCCATTGAAGTTCTCTCTCCCGTCAACAAGCGTCCAGGGAAAGGACGACAAACCTATGAAAGTAAAAGGGAGCGAGTGTTAGGGAGTTCCACCCATCTGGTGGAAATAGATTTACTGCGGGCTTGGAAAACCATGCCCATGTTTACCAACAACAATCAAAGTCACTACCGGATTTTAGTGAGCCGGGGAGACTGCCGTCCCAGTGCTGATCTCTATGCCTTTAACCTACAGGACGCGATTCCCCCATTTCTTCTGCCTTTGGGGGCAAGGGATTGCGAACCGATCATTGATTTACAGGTATTGTTGAGTAACATCTATGAGCGTGCAGCTTATGATCTCAAACTTGATTATAATGCCGCTCCCGTGCCACCCCTATCAGCAGTCGATGCAGCTTGGGCAAATACTTTATTAAAAGAGAAGGGCTGGCTGTGAAATTCAACTTAATTTTTTCCTCAATTGTTCGCAGTTCGCCTAATAGGCAAATCATGCTATTCAAGCTCAGGACTTACGCAACTGGCACATTGCAATCGCATAACTAGCAACTTGGGTTAATAAAGAAAAACTTGTCTCCCCACACTCCTTCCCTCCTTCCCCCTTCCCCTGTACAATATGACGGTTGTATGTACTGTGGCGGATTGTGATTGAGCGTTATACTTTGCCGGAAATGGGCAACCTCTGGACTGAAACCTATAAACTTAAAACTTGGCTACAAGTAGAAATTGCTGTATGTGAAGCACAGGCTGAGTTGGGTTATATCCCTAAAGAGGCGGTTGCAGAGATTAAGGCAAAGGCAAATTTTGACCCCCAACGGGTGCTGGAAATTGAGGCTGAAGTCCGCCACGATGTGATTGCCTTCTTGACAAATGTCAATGAATATGTAGGAGATGCGGGGCGTTACATACACTTGGGTTTGACTAGCTCGGATGTATTAGATACTGCTTTGGCTCTACAGTTAGTTGCTAGTCTGGATTTATTGTTGGAACGTCTGGAAGATTTAATTGGGGCAATTCGTAAAAAGGCTAGGGTACATCGGCACACGGTGATGATTGGCCGTTCCCACGGTATCCATGCAGAACCAATATCCTTTGGTTTTAAGTTAGCTGGCTGGTTAGCAGAGGTTTTGCGCCATCAAGAACGTCTAACTTGTTTACGGTCAACCATTGCTGTAGGTAAGATTTCCGGTGCTGTGGGTACCTATGCTAATGTGGAACCCAGGGTAGAAGCGATCGCTTGTGAAAAAATGGGTCTGCAACCAGATACGGCCTCTACTCAGGTTATTTCCCGCGATCGTCATGCTGATTATGTACAATTATTAGCATTATTAGCTGCATCCATTGAGCGGTTTGCAGTGGAAATTCGCAATTTGCAAAAAACCGATGTTTTGGAAGTAGAAGAATACTTTTCTAAGGGACAAAAAGGTTCTAGTGCCATGCCCCACAAACGTAATCCCATCCGCTCGGAACGATTAACGGGGATGGCACGGATAATTCGAGGTTATGCTGTTGCTGCGGTTGAAAATGTGGCACTGTGGCATGAAAGAGATATTTCCCACAGTTCTGTAGAAAGGGTAATGTTGCCAGATGCTTGCATTTTAACCCACTTTATGTTACAAGAAATGACTGAATTGGTGGAGAATCTGCTGGTTTACCCAGAGAACATGGCACGGAATATGAATTGCTATGGTGGGGTGGTGTTCAGTCAACGGGTGTTGTTGGCTTTAGTAGAGAAAGGGATGCGCCGGGAAGAAGCCTATGCACTGGTACAAGAAAGTGCCCACAAAGCATGGAATCAACCAGATGGGGATTTTCGTAATTTAATTAGCCAAGACAGTCGCGTCAATGGAAAATTATCTGCACAGGAGATTGCCGCCTGTTTCGATCCACAACACCATTTACAGCACTTAGAGCAGGTGTATCAACGTCTGGATATCTAAGACTTGAAAATGGTTGATGGTTGACAGTTGACAGTTGACAGTTGACAGTTGACAGCTTAGAGGTTGTTTAAAAAGTCATATTGCATACCCAAGATATCTGAGATCCCCCGATGAACTATGATTTTGGGTAATAAGCGATACTTGACAAATATCCTCTTAGCTCGACTTTGTCCATTCGTACAATCGTTACAGAACGGTAAATTCAGGATTCTAGCTTTTGCTGAGATGTTTTTTGTATGTCACAGGGGGTAAATAACATAGCTAAAAGGTTTGAAAAGTCGTTGTAACTACTGTGTTTTCATGGGAAACTCTCTAACCATTTGGACAAAGTCGAGCTTAGGGACTAGCTCGAAAATAGTTAAGAAGCACCTGCGTAGGGGCGCATTGCGTGCGCCCTTGAGGAGTTAGAAACAAAGCACTTTCAGATCCTTGATTGTGGGATTTTCCTGTGAGAGGCTAGCTAGAAAATAAGGACTTCGGACATTACCAGGACTTACGCAATTATTACAATCGGTGATTGGTGCCTGAGATTACGAGTCTGATGACTACGTTCAAATATTCTCGCAGTGTCACACAACGGCAACAATGCGGGCAGAAAATCTACACCGCATTTTGCCTCCCCTACAGAAAAAATATGCCAGTTGCGTAAGTCCTGATTACTTTATCTTCAGTATTATTACTCGTACTGAGCCGAAAAATATTTTTCTAGATGTATTAATTAAGGTATTATACTTACCCAGATTATCTAGATTTAATGTAAAACAATAATATATTATGTGTTTCCTAGATTGAGTATTTGTGCATTCCATCTCAATAGCAACAGGTGGATTTGATCCACAAAAATATAAATATCGGGTTTAGCATCTTACCACCAAATTTAATTGATTTGATTCTTGTTTGTCGAAAAGGTTGTATGAAAATTACACCTTTACATGGTTATAAGGTGTTGTGGTGCTTTTATGATAGAAATCCTTGCTGCCCTTTCTGCTTCAGCAGCGGCAGGAATACGTATTGCTTTACCTTTGTTGATGATTGGTATATTGCAAGGAGAAAAACTCTGGTCGCAAGTCCCAATTTTGTCTTATGTTTATTCACCAATACTATTAGGATTACTTAGTAGTTGGACTGTATTGGAGTTGGTGGCTGCCAAAAAGCTACTAGGACAAAGAATACTACAACTCGTGCAATTATTTTTGTCTCCATTAGTAGGGGCAATTATGGGATTGGCTGTAGCTTCTGCGACAGAAATGCCTCACTGGATAATTGGTTTGATTGGAGGTATGTTAGCTTTTATTCTCCAATTAGTCCAAGTAGGTTGGTTTTATCGTTTGCGTGGTTTGCCCAGTTGGGCTGTGTTTGTGCAAAATACCTTGTGTGTTGTGCTGGTATGCTTTGCTTTGGCTGCTCCCACATCAGGAGGGTTGATTGCTCTGATTTTGCTCTGGTTTGCTGTTCTCAGTGCTAAATATTGGTATCGCTGGTATTGGCGCGGGAAGAAGAGGGAAGGAGGGAAGGAGTGAGGGAGTGAAGGAGTGAGGGAGGGAAGGGGTGAAGGAGGGAAGGAGTGAGGGAATTATGAATTAAAGACTGCCAACTAACAACTAACAACTAACAACTAACAACTAACAACTAACAACTAACAACCACCAACCAAAAAAGGTACAGCTTTTTAGGCTATACCCTTGATTGTTAGGTTGGGAGAGATTTTAGATTAGCAAGCCTGCCAGCCATAGCCAATTTCCAAGTCATGGGAATGCTTTACCGATTGATTGCAGCCTCCCTAGCAGCAGCAGCTTGATCTGGATGAATACCTAAGCGGGTAAGATTAATTCTGCCCTTGCTATCAATCTCACGGACCTTGACAATGACTTCATCACCAATGGCTACTTCATCCTCAACCTTGCCTACGCGATAATCAGCGAGTTGAGAAATATGGATCATGCCTTCTTTCCCAGGCAAAAATTCCACAAAAGCACCAATGGGTATAATTCGGGTGACACGCCCCACGTATACATCTCCTTCATTCAGTTTGCGCGTCATACCCTGAACTATGTTACGGGCTTTTTTAGCTCTGGTTTCATCTACGGCAGAAATGGTGACTGTGCCATCATCTTCAATATCAATTTTGGCACCAGTTTCTTCGGTAATACCCTTAATTGTTTTACCACCAGGACCAATAACTAAACCGATCATATCTGGATCGATTTTGATAGTTAACAATCTGGGAGCATAAGGAGACATTTCACTGCGAGGCTCATCGATGACTTGCAGCATCTTTTCCAGAATGTGCAAGCGGGCATCTTTGGCTTGATGAATGGCTTGAGCAATGGTTTCTAGGGATAAACCAGAGATTTTCATGTCCATTTGCAAGGCGGTAATCCCTGAATCTGTACCTGCAACTTTAAAGTCCATGTCCCCTAAAAAGTCTTCGATGCCCTGAATGTCAGTCAGAACCCGGACTTCATCCCCTTCTTTAATTAATCCCATTGCTGCACCACTGACGGGTTTAGTAATGGGAACTCCTGCATCCATTAAGGACAAAGTGGAACCACACACCGAACCCATAGAAGTAGAACCATTAGAAGATAACACTTCTGATACTACGCGAATTACGTAGGGGAACTCGTCTTTTGGTGGTAATACTGGTAACAGTGACCTTTCCGCTAATGCTCCGTGACCGATTTCTCTCCGCCCGGGGGCACGTAATGGTTTGGTTTCTCCCACAGAGAAGGGGGGGAAGTTATAATGATGTATGTAACGCTTGGCTTGATCGGCTTGTAAGTCATCAGCTAAGTTCTGGGCATCTCCAGGGGTTCCTAGGGTAGCAGCAGATAATACCTGGGTTAATCCTCGATTAAATAAGCCAGTGCCATGAACCCGCTTTGGTAACAAACCAACTTGACAAGAAACAGGACGTACTTCGTCTAATTTGCGACCATCAACGCGAATGTTATCTTCCACAATTTGACGGCGCATTAGTTGTTTTGTAATGTCTTTAAAAGTATTACCCAGAGCCTTGGTATTTTCAGTTGCAGCAACTCGGATGGGATCTGTTTCCGGTAGTTCGGAAATCGCAGTGGCAATTGTTTCTTTAACTGCATCTAAAGCCGCATCCCGCGTGCTTTTATCCAAATCGAATTGTGCCAGGATTTTCTTAATTTCATCAGTTGCGCGATCGCTGATGAAGTTTTCCAAAGATGTATCTACTTCTGGTGGTTCTTCCTGGACAATTGTTAAACCTAGTTCTTCTACTAAATCTAACTGTGCCTGAATTAAGTCTTGCACAGCTTCATAGCCAAAGTCAATTGCCTCAATAATATCCCTTTCTGGCAGTTGATTGGCACCGGCTTCCACCATGATTACGCCGTGGGGGGAACCAGCTACAATTAAATCTAAATCCCCAGATTCAACTTCTGCATAGGTGGGGTTGATAATAAAATCATCTCCGACTAAACCCACCCGTACTGCTGCCATGGGACCATTAAAGGGTATTTGGGCAACCAGGGTCGCAATGGAAGCACCTGTTACCGCCAACACATCTGGTGGTACTTGTTCGTCCATTGATAGGGTGTATGCCACAACTTGTAAATCATCACGCAACCACGATGGAAACAACGGACGTAGTGGGCGATCGATTAAACGGCTAGTAAGAGTTACTCTTTCCGGCGGACGACCTTCCCGCCGCATTATACCACCGGGAATCCTGCCGGCTGCATATAATCTTTCTTCGTAATCTACGGTGAGGGGTAGAAAATCAATGCCTTCTCTGGCAGAAGATCGTGTCGCCGACACTAAAACTGTTGTATCCCCAGATTCTATCAATACTGATCCACCCGCCTGGGGAGCTAGTAGACCAACCTTCAGTCGAATATCCCGTCCGTCAAAGGATATTGACTTTTCAAATTCTCCCATTCAGTTCTTTTTCCTTCTATGCACGCTATTCTCTCTCTGTGGCAATCCTAACATTTATGTACTATTACTGCTTGGGATTAAGTGCAAAGATAAATAACTTTTTCTTTCTCTGTTTGTCTCCTAATCTGCGAAAAGCCCCTCTCTGAGGCTCTACACTCTTTGCCTTCACTATTCCTAATTCTTAATTTTCTAATTGGAAACTGGTTGTTAGTTGTTAGTTGTTAGTTAACGGTTGACAGTGGGTCAGAAACATTTTTCATGGCTTGGTTGTGGGATTTTATCGTGGGGGACTAGCTTGAAAATAGGCAACAGGCAACAGGCAACAGGTAACAGGTATTTTCATCCTTGGTTATGTACAAAAGTTCATGAGGGGCTAGCTTGAAAATAGGGAGTTCGGAGTTCGGAGTTCAGGAGTAGGGGCGGGGTTTCCTCGCCCGGGGTTTCCCCGCCCGGAGTAAGGGAATTATTTTCATGGCTTGGTTGTGGAATTTTACCGTGAGGGGCTAGCTAGAAATAAGGATGGAGCAGGCATTAGACGCACAACCTCGTTGTAGAATAGATTTAGAACTTACGAATCAGGTCTGAAGAAACAAGGCAGAAGGAAAGAGGACTTGACCTGTTTCTTCCATTCATAGCTAGGGGATTTTATTGCTTATTACTTAGTACTTATAGGGTGGCTCCTATGTGGGCAGATGTCCCACACGACAAAATCATATCAATGGGATGCTCCCCAAATTCCAGCATTTAATTTAATTGGGCACAAATCTGAGTAGATCGCAAATGGCAATTTTACATGGCAGTTGGTTAAGTAATAATCTGGGTGGTTGTTTATTTATTTGGGCAGAAACCTGGCGAACTCTGGAACCTAATTTGATTAATTGTGAGTTGACAAATGTCCCACAATACCCATTAGTAATGACTCCAGAATCATTAAGGAAATGGTTAAACTCCCAACACCCCGCACTTGCCAACTGTATTTTTCCCCAACAACAAGTTGCCACATCTAAAACCAAGAAAAGTAAGGCTCAAAAGGAGCTGTCTGAAGGTAAACCCAATCAGCTAACAAGGCAGAGTTCACAAATAATTGCTCTGCCTACTTCTATCCAGAAGGATAAGAAAGGAGAAAATTTATCCATACTACCTCTGTATTCTTCTGTGGTAGAAGAGGAAAAGGAATCTCTGCAATACTTGCAACCTTGGCAGGTAGATGGTTTTATCCTGCCACCTTTATCAGCAATCAGGTTTCTGAGTTCTTTACCATTGCATGTTGCCCATGGGGAAGATAGCTTTTTGGGCGGAGATTTACGCTTTTGGTCCCAGATTGCCCGGTGGAGTTTAGATTTGATATCTCGGTCGAAATTTTTACCAGCGATTGAGCGACATTTAGATGGTTCCAGTGTTGCTAAATGGCAAGCTCTGCTAGATAGTGCGGTGGATGGCACTCGCCTAGAAAAATTTTCCCAACAAATGCCTCTTGGATGCCGTACTTATCAAGGCGAAGTAGAAAGTCTTGATAATTCATCCATTACTAATTCTTCTCTTTTTTCAGTAAATTTACTGATAGAACCACAGGAATTAATACTCGATTTCCTCAACAAGACAATTGACAGCCAAATTCGCTCTATGATGGTTTCCCAAATTATTTTAGAACCAAGGGTGATGGGGGCATTACCATCGGCGGTGCGGCAATGGTTACAGGCATTAACTGCTACCAGCCAGACGGTGAAAGCAGAGCCTGGGGGATTGGAAAGATTGGAAGTGGTATTAAAATCTTGGACAATGCCCGTGCAATCCCAACTGACTGGGAAAAACCAGTTTCGCACCTGTTTTGTGTTAAATCCCCCAGAGCCAGGGAATAGTGATTGGAGTTTGGGGTATTTTTTGCAAGCAGCAGATGATGCTAAGTTTTTAGTGGATGCAGCAACTATTTGGAAGCATCCGGTAGAAAGTTTTGTATATCAAAATCGAACTATTAAACAGCCCCAAGAAATATTTTTACGGGGTTTGGGATTAGCTTCCAGATTATACTCCGCGATGTCTGGCGATAAGGGGCAAAGCTCCTACGCATCCAGTTTAGAAGATTCTCAACCCCTATCTTGTCAACTCAATCCTATGGAAGCCTATGAGTTTATTAAGTCTGTGGCATGGCGGTTTGAGGATAGTGGTTTGGGAGTGGTGTTACCTCCTAGTTTGGCAAATAGGGAAGGTTGGGCAAATCGTTTGGGTTTGAAGATTGCAGCCAAAACCTCCAGGAAAAAGTCGGAAAGATTGGGGTTGGAGAGTTTGCTGGCATTTGAGTGGCAATTAGCTATTGGTGGGCAAACCTTATCGAAGCGGGAGTTTGATAGGTTAGTGGCGTTGAATAGTCCCCTGGTGGAAATTAATGGGGAGTGGGTAGAGTTACGAACCCAAGATATTAAAACAGCACAGGGATTTTTTGCTTCCCGGAAGGAACAAATGTCTCTGTCTTTGGAAGATGCTTTGCGTTTGAGTTCGGGGGATACCCAGACAATCGAGAAACTTCCGGTGGTGAGTTTTGAAGCATCTGGAGCATTACAGGAGTTAATATCTACCCTGACTAATAGCAGTGCTGTGGAAACTTTACCCAAGCCTGCCAAATTTCAAGGGGATTTACGTCCCTATCAAGAACGGGGAATGGCTTGGTTGGCGTTTCTGGAACGTTGGGGTTTGGGCGCTTGTTTGGCGGATGACATGGGATTGGGTAAATGTGTTGCTAAAGATACTCAAGTCTATATAAATGGTGAGTTAGCTACAGCAGCAGAAATTTGGTCTAATTATGCTGGAGAGGCAAAATTTGATGGTGAGGGTTTTTGGGCTGAACCTCAAGAATTATTAATGGTCAATTCCCTGAATGAAGCAACGGGTAAAATTATCCAGGCTCCCATCAAACGATTGTATCGGCAACAGGTTAAGGAAAAATTACGTCAAATTACTTTAACAGATGGTAGGAATATTACTATTACCAAACGCCATAAACTGTTGACAAATCGTGGTTGGACAAATCAATTGCGGGTGGGGGATTATGTTGGTGTTCCCAGTCAAATAGCTGGGGAAGGAAAACCAGAAGATGCAGTCGCGTTGCTGAGTACAGGTATAAGTTTATCTCACGCAAAGACGAGCCAGTGCGTTGGGCGGCTCCGCCGACTTAAAGCAACTGGCGTGCAAAGACGCAAAGAGTTGTTGTTTAATCATATTGAAAAATGTAAAATTAAACTTCCATTCAGCAGTGCCCAAAATTTAGTATCTCTACAAAACCTAGAAGAAGACGCTAAATTACTCCCTTCCCAGCGTAAGATTACCTCTCTTCTTTCTTCGCGTCCTTTGCGTCTTTGCGGTTTATCAAATCGGTCTTCTTTGGGCAATAAGGGAGTAGACTTACCAGAATTGGATACCACCAAACAATCCTTACAACATCTCATCAACAGAGAAGTATTTTATTGTCAAATAGAAAGCATTGAAGATGTGGATTATGAGGGGTGGGTTTATGACTTTGAAGTGGAGGAACATCATAATTTTGTGGCAAACAATATTATCTGCCACAACACAATCCAATTTATTGCCTTTCTCCTCCATCTCCAGGAACAAAAATCCCTAGAACAACCCACACTATTAGTTTGTCCCACTTCTGTTTTAGGGAACTGGGAACGGGAGGTAAGGAAATTTGCTCCTACCTTAAAAGTTTTGCAGTATCACGGTGATAAGCGTCCTAAGGGAAAGAAGTTTGCAGAAGCGGCGAAGAAACAAGACTTGGTAATTACCAGTTATTCCCTGGTGCATCGGGATTTAAAATCATTACAGGGAGTTGAGTGGCAGGTAATTGCCTTAGATGAAGCTCAGAATGTGAAAAATCCCGAAGCGAAGCAGTCACAAGCAGTAAGACAACTAGAATCCACATTTAGAGTCGCCCTGACAGGTACTCCTGTAGAAAATAGACTGCAAGAACTTTGGTCAATTTTAGACTTCCTCAATCCTGGTTATTTAGGTAATCGCCAATTCTTCCAGCGACGGTTTGCCATGCCCATAGAAAAGTATGGCGATACATCTTCCTTAAGTCAACTGCGTTCTTTGGTACAACCGTTTATTCTACGCCGCTTGAAAACAGACCGCAACATTATTCAAGACTTGCCAGAAAAGCAGGAAATGAACGTATTTTGTGGTTTGAGTCCAGAACAAGCCCAATTATATCAGGAGGTAGTGGACGCATCCTTAGCAGAGATTGACGAAGCCGAAGGATTGCAACGACGGGGGATGATTCTAGGATTACTGGTAAAACTCAAACAAATCTGCAATCATCCAGAGCAATATTTAAAACAAAAACAACTCACAGAACCCCGCTTGTCTGGAAAATTGCTACGTTTACAGGAAATGTTAGAAGAGATACTATCAGAAGGGGACAGGGCTTTAATTTTCACACAATTCGCAGAATGGGGCAAGTTGCTCCAACCCTACTTAGAAAAGCGTTTGGGAAGGGAAGTATTGTTTTTATACGGTAGTACTCGGAAAAAACAACGAGAGGAAATGGTCGATCGCTTCCAACATGACCCCCAAGGCCCACCGATTATGATACTATCCATCAAAGCCGGTGGTGTAGGACTCAACTTGACTAGGGCGAATCATGTATTCCACTTTGATAGGTGGTGGAACCCAGCAGTTGAGAATCAAGCCACCGATAGGGTATTTCGCATTGGTCAAAAACGTAACGTCCAAGTCCATAAGTTTGTTTGTACGGGAACCTTGGAAGAAAAGATTCATGACATGATTGAAAGTAAGAAACAACTAGCCGAGCAAGTTGTAGGTACAGGGGAAGAATGGTTAACAGAATTGGATACAGACCAATTGCGGAATTTACTGATACTTGATCGCAATGCAATCATTGGCGAGGAGGATGAATCATGATAGTAATTCGTAATTCGTAATTCGTAATTCGTAATTAATAAATTTGGCGTTGCTAATTGTAAATATGAATTTATTTGATTTGATTCAGCCTATTACATTAAAGTTAATTTGAGGAATCAGTATAAAACAATTTATTCATTGTCCACCTTATCACCTTTTCAATTAATATGAGTAGTGAAACCTTACAAGCGAGTAGAGAATGGTGGTCCCAGCGTTGGCTAGATTTGCTTGATTCCTATCGCTTCAAAAAACGTCTAGAACGGGCACGTAACTATGCACGCCAGGGTAATATTCTGAGCATCGAATTTAAGGGAGCTAAGGTTTTAGCTCAGGTACAAGGTAGTGAACCCGAACCATATAGTCTGTCCTTGTCTTTGGATGCATTTACAGAAGAAGAATGGGGTTTCGTGGTGGAAACTATGGCAAGTAAAGCCATTTTTGCAGCTAAGCTGTTAGCCGGAGAAATGCCACAAAATATTGAAGAGGTGTTTACAGCTAGTGGTTTATCCCTATTCCCCTTTACATTATCCGATGTGCATAGTAAATGTTCTTGCCCAGACAAAGCCAATCCATGTAAGCATATAGGAGCAGTATACTATCAATTGGGCGATCGCTTTAGTGAAGATCCTTTTGTATTATTCCAGTTAAGAGGCCGTACTAAAGAGCAAATTATTAACGATTTGCGTCTGTTTCGCAGCAATAGCATAGAAACAGCAACAAATACAACCGCAGAAGAGCAGGAATCAATTGCTCCAGAAGTTCCTCCAGTTAACCTTGATGCTTTCTGGGAATACAATCAACCTTTAGAGTCTTCTTTGGTAGTTATTGCTCCATCCAGTGGGGAAACCGTGTTAGATGTATTAGGGGCAATTCCCCTAGCCAAGGAAGAAGAGAGTCTGAGTAATGTCACGTCTGCCGATATGGTAATGAAATTTCTAGATATCCTGTACAAAGATGTGAGTCAGAAAGCAATGTTAGAAGCAATGAATTTGGGGAATTAGTTGTTAGTTGATGGTTGTTAGTTGTTAGTTGTTAGTTGTTAGTTGATAGTGGGTAGTTGATAGTGGGTAGTTTAACTCCTTCACTCCGGGCGGGGTTACCCCGCCCCTACTCCATCAATCCTTCCCTCCATCACTCCATCACTCCCTCACTCCTTCCCTCCTTCACTCCATCACTCCTTCACTCCTAATTGATGTATCTTGGGTACAAGGAAAATTAATCAATTTGAATTGCTCCCCTTGACATCAAGTATCGTGAGTGGAAAAAAATTACCAGAAACTACTGCCCACGTTAGGATTCTTCGTCAATCCTGGCAACATGGTTTACTTGAAGGTGAAGTGAGTGCAGGTGATTTCGCATGGCAGTTCCAGTGGCATTTTCGCCGGGGTGAATTGTCTGTGAAACCCTCCCAAGGTCGTGCTTTAATTAAAGAACCCCTCGGTCGGTTTTTGGAACAAAAAGATTACCAGTTAGAGCCAGGAGGGGATTATAATTTCACAATTAGGGCACAGTTGTAGTGATGTGATGATGAAGTAATAAGTAATAAGTAATAAGTAATAAGTTAGGACTTACGCAACTGGCATATATTTACTGTAGGGTGCGTGACACTGCGAGAATATTTGAACGTAGCAATGAGACTTGTAACCTCACGCCCCAACCACCGATTGTGACAATTGCGTAAGTCCTGGTAATAAAGAAAAATTGGGAGCATCCCAAATGTTTAAATTTGTAGTGCGGGCATCTTGCCCGCTTTGTATATAAAGGCAGAAAGATGCTCCCACTACCGCATATTTTTGAAAAATTGGGATGCTCCCGAAAAATTTGTCCCCTTGTCTGCCCACACTCCCCACACTTCCCACACCTTTTTTCGTTCACTCTTCTCCAGCCCTCAATCTTCTTGGGCGCAAGCATTGCGCCCCTACGAACTCTGCGCCTCCTAACTGAATATATATAACAATATTTTGCCCTTGCCTAACCAGTGATTAATTTGTCAAAATAACAAGTATTCCTACTTTGTGGTGTGAAGCTGATGCTTGTTGGCTCAATTCTCCGCAATCATTACAAAATTATCAACAAATTGGGCAGTGGTGGATTTGGTGACACCTATCTTGCTGAGGATGTAGATTTGCCAGACAAGCCTCAGTGTGTAGTCAAACATCTCAAACCACAAAGTAACAGTCCTGCTGTATTACAACTGGCTCAGGAATTATTTAACCGCGAAGCAGAATTTCTCTACCGTTTAGGCAGACTGAGTAATCAAATTCCCAAGCTATTGGCACACTTTGAGGAAAATGGCGAATTTTATCTTGTCCAGGAATTTGTTAATGGGCATGATTTAACCAAAGAAATTATCCCAGGACAAAAGTTAAATGAAGCGCAGGTAGTACAACTTCTTCAGGAAATACTGCAAGTCTTGGCATTTGTCCACCAACAAAATGTCATCCATCGTGATATTAAACCACAAAATATCATGCGTCGTCGCGATGGCAAGATAATCTTGATTGACTTTGGCGCAGTGAAAGAAATCCAGGGGATGACGATTGCTCAAGGACAAGTGACTTCCACTGTGAGTATTGGTACTGCTGGCTATATGCCTAGCGAACAGGCTTTAGGGAAGCCAAGGTTATGCAGTGATGTTTACGCCGTGGGGATGGTGGCAATTCAAGCTTTGACAGGGATATTGCCCCACACATTACCGCAAGATGCCAATACTGGGGAAGTGGCGTGGCAAGACAAAGCCAATGTTAGCCAGGAATTAGCCGATATTTTAACCAACATGGTGCGCTACAAATTTAATGAGCGTTACCGGGATGCAGACGCAGCATTGCAAGCCTTGATGCCCACTGTTTATCAACCACCACAACCCCCTCCACAACAACCACAGCCATCACAAACAACACAATCAACGGTATTATCTCCTCCAACAGATTGGACGCGTCGCAGAATTATCCAAACAGCAGGATTAATGGGAGGGAGTTTTTTAGTTGCTGTTTTTGGTAGGGAAATATGGCAAACTGTTTCTTCCCAACTGAAACCAGGATTACCTCTACAAAACTTTTCTTTTCAAACCGTCACTGTAGATGCAAACGGAAACATCACCAACCGTCCTAAGCACTCGGCGAAATACTTCACAGAAGACTTGGGGAATGGTGTCACCTTAGACATGGTGCAGATACCAGGGGGAACCTTTACTATGGGTTCACCAGCAGAGGAAAAGCTACGAGATAATGATGAAAGTCCCCAGCATCAGGTTACTGTTCAACCCTTCTACATGGGGAGGTATGAAGTTACCCAAGCCCAGTATCAAGCAATTATGGGTAACAACCCATCCAATTTCAAAGGGCAAAAAAGACCTGTAGAAACTGTATCCTGGAATGATGCGGTGGAGTTTTGCAAAAAGCTGAGTCAGAAGACGGGACGCACTTATAGGTTACCCAGTGAGGCAGAATGGGAATATGCTTGTCGTGCTGGAACTACCACACCATTCTATTTTGGGGAAACTATCACCACTAGTTTAGTTAACTATAACGGGAACTATCCATATGGTTCTGCACCCAAAGGGGAATACAGGAAACAAACCACGGATGTAGGGACTTTTCCACCCAACACCTTTGGTTTGTACGATATGCATGGAAATGTGTGGGAATGGTGTCAAGATACTTGGCATAGTAACTATAATGGCGCACCCACAGATGGTAGTGCATGGATTGATAATAAGAATCGTTCTCGGCTGCTGCGGGGTGGTTCGTGGGTCGCCAATTCTTGGGTTTGCCGCTCGGCGGGTCGCGACAGCTATAACCCCGGCGCTGTCGGCAATCCTGTTGGTTTTCGGGTGTGTGCCGTGGTGGTGTGAGGGACTCTTTATAGCCCTTTACACTCTTTCCCTTGAAAGTGGTAGTTGGATATGAGTAGTAAATAAACTCTGTACACGTTGTAACCGAGAAGCAACCTGGTAAAGTAAATCACCTTTACCTAATAAATAAGCTGCTGATGTTTTCTTGCCACCCAGAATAATTTGAGAATCTGCTTCACTAGCTGTACGTAGAGCAATTCTTCCTGGTAAATTGGCACGAATTAGGGGAGTGACTACTTTTGCTTCTGGACGTTGGGTGGCGATAATCAGATGAATGCCTGCTGCTCTTGCTTTTGCACCTAAGCGTTTAATGCTTTGTTCTAATGCGGTGCGGGATTCCTTTTCAGCCATAAAATCAGCATATTCATCAAAAATGCAGACTATTCTGGGCATCAGGTTCGCAGAAGCTTGGTTATAAGAACTTAAATCATTACATCTTGCTTTTTCAAACTTTTGGTAACGGGACTCCATTTCCCATACCAATTCATCCATCAGTTCAATAGCCCGTTCTTCATCTTTAACAACGGGTGAGCGTAACCACCCCATTTCCTCAAATTCTGGAAATGTCACCCGTTTGGGATCCACAAGACATATTTGCAGCTGTTGGGGAGAATGATGATATAGTAAACTGAGAAGGAGCGATCGCAAAAATTCACTTTTACCGCTTCCAGTTGTACCACCTACCAAAAAGTGACAGGTATTGGGATCTGATAAATCAGCTTCGATTAGTTTTCCTTCCAAATCTACACCAATGGCAATTTTTACCGCTGAATTTGCAGGTAAATATTTCGATTGTATATAATCCTCAAATCTGGCAACTTGTCTATCCTTGCGGGGTAAATCTACACTAATAAAGCCAGCTTGGGGAGCAATTAAAGGTGGATTTTCTAAGCCTAATTGTACTTGTAAATCTGCGGATAATTTTAATATGGTAGCTACTTTTATACCCAGTTGTGGTTTTAGTTTAACACGGATAAAACTAGGCGCAGCTACTACTCCTTGATAATCTACTCCCACCCCAAAAGATTCTAAAGTATTAACTAACTCTTCACCTATATTTCCAAACAAATCTTCTGGCTCATTTGTTTTCAAGCCTACGAAGTTAGGCTTTGTTCCTGTAGCCTCACCCTTCCAGGGTGAAGGTTCTTGCAATGAATGTTGATGAACAAAATAAGTCTGACATTTTTCCTGTTGGGGGCAGATTTCACATAAATGGGGTTGAGTTGTTGACGGTGGTGGATTATCTTGATTTGGTTTCCAACTTACCCATGTTTGCATCTGCTGCAACTTATAAGGGATAAGTTGATGTACTGTATTTTCTAACTGTTCCCACGAGTATTTATATTCTTTAAATTCTGGTAAAACACAATAAACCGCAGAATCCACCCCTACTTTTTTCTGTTGGTTGAGTATATAACTATAAATAGCTACTTGAGCCAATTGTGCAGAAGGATCGACGGGTTGATAGGTTTTCAACTCGACAACACATAACCGTTTGAGGGCGAAGTTAAATACTAAACAATCAAACTCCCCTAATACTCTTTGTTCGGTTCCATCTGGTAATTGAAAATAATGTTCTAATTTCCGTTCTTCTTGAATAAAGGTATTAGCAATTACTTTGTCAGCACTACAATATTCACGATTAATAATCAATAATTCCGCCAAGTGCTTGATGAATCCTTGTAATCCTTGCCAAACTTTTAATAATGTTGCTCCTTGACTAGGGTCTTTGGCAATAACTTGATTTAAATAAGGATAAAATTTTAACTCATAAAATAAGTTTTGCATCCCTGAAGATACATCTTCTAAGCGTAATTGGTCAGCATTTAAGAGAAATAATTGGGTAAATTTTGGTTCTGTTATGGCTAATTTAATAAACTCATCAGCTAACTTATGAAATGTATTCCCTACTCCACCAAGTGGTTGTTCTGGCGGAATGAAGATACTGTCACCATGAAAATGATGATATAAGTAAAATAAACGGGGACATTCAAAAGCCAATCTAACTTTCGTCGCACTTATATATGATTTTTGAGACTTTTGTCTTGAAGGATTTGAAATATTGTTTTTCATATCCACAACATGAAGAGAAAATTTCAGTAATTGACGATGAACAGCAGCTAAGTAAACGACATCCATCCCAGCATATTTGAGTTGCTTTTGGGTAAGAGGACGCTTTCCCCAGTTGCTTTTAGCTTCTTCCGTATCTGTATCAGAAAAATGACAAAGTTCTGCTGCAAGAGTTTTTAGTTTTAAATTAGAAACTTGTAAAGCTAACTTGGTAATTTTTTTCGCTAATTGAAGAGTACAGGTAACATTTTGGGCAGAATTACCACCTAAATACCGCAAATCAAAAGATGCATTGTGAAACACCTTTTCAATTTGAGGGTTGAGCATAATTTGCTGAATGAAATACACTATCAAATGAGGCTTGTTTAAAACATCCAATATATAAGCATATTCCCCTGTCGAATCTGTAGATTTTGCTAATACCTGAATTAGAGATAATCTGCGAGAGGAGGTATACCAGTCAGCAACCTCCGTATCTAACCAAAGTCTCTCAGCTAAGGTAAAGATGTTAATTTGTGATTTAATTTCATCTTCTATTGTCAGATAATGCATTGCTTTAAGTAACTACACAAATTAATTGGTCTTGCAATTTTCCTTTAGGATTAATTATTTTTACTTTTCTTTCCTGACACAACAGTTTAATTAATAATTTCACATCTTCTTCCGTAGCATAATCGAATTCACTAATAGCTTGATTCACCAATGTTGGTATACCCATAAAATGTTGGGTTATCACTAGGTTAGAGAGAAAATTTTTGACTTCTCGTAAATCTTTTATTTTTCTCCCATTACCGTTATTTACAGATGCTGGTTTTTCCATAACTCCCAACTCTTGCAATAAAACGCAATTTTGCAAAATTTTAGATTCACGACTTAGAGATTGTAATTCTTCGACATTAATTGTTTTCCCAGAAATTACTAATTCCTGGGCTAGAGAGGAGTTGACTAAGTTTTGATAGGTTGCTAATTGATGTACGGAAGATAAATGAGGTTTGATGTGGGTATTGTGAGTACCTCGAAAAATTTGTTGATATAATTGATAGCCTTTCAATTTGCCATTACCCACACTACTCAACCTAATTAGGAATAATTTGTGACAAATTTTATTGGTAATTACTTTTTGGGAAGCATTCATCACATGAAAAAAACTGTTCATATTTGAATCTTCTGTCCAAACTATCCCTACTTTTTCCCTATTTGATGATTGATAGCTAAAGGAATAGTTATTATACTTGCCAGCAATTAATTTTTGTTTAATAGAATTGATTTGCAATGCTGACAATGCCGATTGCAACATCCCGATCAGATCGGGTGCAGATAAGAGACTTATTTTCTGGATTTTCTTTTGGGTTTTAACTAATTCTTTTTGCCAAATTAGTTGAAATTCAGCTTGGGTTATACTCTCTTCCGAAGGAAGAGAAATTACAGGTATATTTGTTTTTTCAATTTTAAGAGTAACATTTTTATTATTGGCAGATGCTGTCTTATCTCCCTGTACTTTACCTTTTTCGAGAGTGATGTTTATCCGACCTCTATTATGAATATCAATCTTATATAATTGATACTTTTCTCTCCCTAGTATAATTGTATTTCTAGGGTAAGTTTTACCACGAGGAAAAGTTTCCTCTAATAGTTGTCTAGTCAGGGGATAAATGGGTGTGTCAGGTTTGGAATTAGCTTGTTTATGTAATGGTTGTAGTCGATAAGCCCAAATTGATTCTGCTTGGTCTAAATTAATTGATCGCAGTGTAATTTTTTTTTCTATTCTTGCTTTATCGCACTGAAAAATCTTATTACAAGCTCGCATCCAAGGATCTCTAACAATACTGATAACAATTAAAAAGTTTTTCAGGCTCTCATTATGAATAGCTGTATTAATACTAAATATTGGTTGGGGATTAGATTCCCAATTTGCTGTGCTTTCAACTTGATCGAAACATAAAACTATAGGTTGGGTTTCTGTAGATATTTTGCCGAAATTTGCCAAAATATTTTTAGCCGCATCTTCCGAATCAATACAAAATTTGACTTTTAAAGCTTGCATTGATTCTTCACTGAAGTTGTCTCCTCGTAACCATTCACAGGCTAAAGGGTATAGTTCTGGATTAGTTAAGTCATGTAAAATGCCAAAAAATATCTCAGGATTGTAGATACTCTCTTGCTGATATGTATCTTTCAAATGCTTGATAAAATTTTGGCGATTATTAAGTAATATTTTCCAAATGCTATCATCTAAAATACGCTGTTTTAAACTGCGTTTAGTAAAAGCAGATAAGCTTTTTAGCCACAGCATTAATTGAGAATCTGTTTGACCTTCTGGTACTTTGATTAAACTATCAACTGTAGAACGTAATATATGTCTCCAGATATGCTCATTATCAGCCCAAGGACCAATATAAGTAAAAAAAGCTTTGGGGTTAAAGTTTCGTTTTAACCTACCCAAGAGATAACTTTTACCAGAACCAGAATCACCTATCAGTAAAAGAGTACGACTGCGATTATCCATCCGTACAAGGTCTAAAAAACCTTCAATTTCAGTAATTACCTCTTGATGAATAGAGTCAACTAGAGAATTTGTGTCTTGATTCTCTGTCCAAAAATTACCTACTCTGATATTTACCAAATCAAACGGATTGACTTCGCGTTTAATAATTTCATTAATTGATGCCATACTGATACCCTAGTGAGAGAGCGAACTTATTTGATAAATAAAATGTTTTTGTACTATTTAGTACACACTAATAAAAAATAGGGAACCACCCACATTTTGAGGGATTCCAGTCGCTACTTGTTCTGGTGTATAGTGGGTTGGATCTAGCAAAGTACTCAACTCGATTTGATCATTTTTTTCCAACCGATAAAGTGCTTTATCCAACTCATCCCGTGATAGGGGTGGTTGTAATTTTTCTCTGAGGTGGAAAATTGGTAAGTAGTTATTTGTACCGAGTTCTGTATCTAACTTCCGGATGGTTTGTAAAATTTCTTCATCAGTAATACTAGTACCCTGCTGAAACTCAGGATCTGGAGTAGGCACAACTACTGGCTGAACCACTACAGATTTCCGCAAAAACCGCAGGTAATTACCCAATAAATCCAAGCTGATAGTAGCAGCACCCTTGGGACTATACTCTTCTCGTAAATACTCCAAACCCCTCTCAGTTATCCATACCTCAGCACCCTTCTGTTTGCGCTTCATCTGTAACTCAATCAATCCCTTTTCCTGGAAGCTTGTCAATATCTTCTCTCTCTCCGCAGCTTTCAAGGATTTAGGGGTGATTTTACTGGGAGTAATTTTCCCGGAAGCTTTACTAATGCTTTCTAATACCTTACGTTCTTTTTTTGTTAATGGTAACTCTGTTTCACTTGCATTCAGTACAGCTTTGCCGGGAGGTAAAATTTTTACAGAGCTAATTTCCCTTGTATAGTCTACGATTTCACGACTACCTAAGTCCTGACAAACTTTATTTTTTGCTTTGATAGAACTGAAAATATTCGCACTCCAGTTTGAATGATAATTGGCGCATCCCAATAATTTCAAGAGAAATTTTAATTCATCTGTATCCATAGGAGTAATCTTACTTGTATCGAACATAACTTTACTTTAGCGCACATAAATAGCATTGTGAACATCTAAATTTGACAACGTGATACTCTCAAAAAATTTGCCAAAAAGCGATCGCATTTTTATATTTATTAAAAAAAAGAGGATATTTCCTCTAGAAAACATCCTCTAAATATATACAGAACTGAGATATTTTTCAGAATAATTATGACAAAATAAAATGGTATTTTCCTCTTATTTATCCTTCTTACTGATTTAACCAAGCTTCTAAATCAGCAACCCCAGAAAAGTCTAATAAAGCTTCTCCCAAGTTCTCTAATTGTTCAATCGATAATCCTTGAATTCGCTCAATTAATGATGAATCAATCTCACCAAAACGGCGATTGAGTAAACGCATAATTAAACGTAGCTCTCCTGACTGTACAGCTTGTTCTCTATCTCTTTGATAAAGTGGTTCTAATCGCATAATTAACTCCCTATCATCTTCATCTAACTCTTGATTAATTCTCAAATTCTCGCGCAGATTGTAAACAAGTTCGAGTGTTGTTTGTTGGTATGGATGATTTAATGGTAACCCTTGCAACTCAAGAATCGCTCTCTCCTGTACTCTTCCCCTACCCAAAAGCCTCAACCACAATGTTTCTGGTATCTGTGGTAGCTGGTGTATTGCCACAATTGCTGTCCGTAAGGCATCACCAAGAAAGTGTACTCCTGAGAACCATCCGTCTTTTTGGTTAACGTTAAAGCTAGTTAATATAGCTGGGGATGCAGTTGGAGTAAGAATCCACAATTTGGGAATTTTCTCTTCTTGGAGTTTGGCTTTATTTGCCTTAGCTTCCCGTCGCAGTCTACCCTTTACTTCTAATAATTTTAGAATACAATCACAGATTTCATCAGCAGAAGCAGCATTACGAAATGGTTCTAATATTGCAGGATATTCTGCAAATCTTCCTAGTACCAGAAGTCATAAGTTTGGGAAGGTTACAATCCTTGTAATATCAAGGTTTATAGTCCACTAAACCCTAACCTTATTTACGCCTACTTGTACTAGTAATCCTAGTACGTATAAATTAGAAGTTCGCTGTGCTGAAGGAGTAAATAAAAGGTCTATTTCTTTAATTTCTCCCGAAACCTTTTCTGATGCCTTAACTTCTCCATAGTCTTTGAGTAATTGTTCTAGATAATCCTTGGCAAATTGGTCATGTATAAAGCGCGTCATTTAGGATAAAATACAAGATTTAGTAAAGTAGGTTGGGTTAAGCGAAGCGCAACCCAACAGAAATACTTGTTGTTGGGTTTCATTCTATTGCTACACAACGCTAACGCGAACAACCCAACCTACAGCTATCATGCCTTAAATTTACTTGATAAATAGTTTCTCAACCTATTTAACTAACGCTTCCATTGCTCTAATAAATAGGAAGAAAACCAACCTTTATCCACCTCATCCATCGCATAAATTTTCCTTCCACCAGATACAACTTTTGTATTTCCTTGACTCATACCACTAGTAATAATTTCCGTTTCCCACTCTTTTAATTTAAAAGCATCTGGATTGCCTAAATAAGCCGTAGCTAATATATCCCATGCATAATAATCTTGGGAAATTACCAAGGCATGACACTGTCCTGCTAAATCGGAAACCGGATATTTTCTTTGTCGCCCAATTTTTTGCACAAACTCTGAAGTGACAGGCACAGTATTAGTAATATCCAAAGGACACATAATAATTTCAATTCCACTTTGCCATACCCTCGCTGCGGAAATAGGGTCCCAATACACATTCCATTCCGCCGAACCATCTTGTCCCGGTTCCCAACCTTGCTCCACATTTCCAGGGACATTTAAAGCACCACCCATCCAGACAATTTTGGCAATTTTACCCTCAATATCCGGTGCTTTATCTAACGCAGTTGCAACGGTTGTTAATGGTCCTGTAACCATGAGTGTGATTGGTTCCACTGCTTCCCGCAACATCTTAACCATAAAATCTTCACCCGCTTCTGCAACTAAAGGGGTGCGAATAGTATCACTTTCATTCAAAATTGGTAAATGATCAACCACAAAAGAATCACGGCGATAAAGATAAGGGAAAGGATTGATACCCCGTACCCTACTTTCTGCTACTGGAATATGGGAACCCCCCATTAAGTCTAAAATTTTACGTGTAGCACTAACAGCAGGTTGGACATAACAATCAGCAGGAGTGACAACAACACCCAGAAGTTCTACATGCTCCATGGTCATTAGTAGCATAGTAGCGAGATAATCATCTACACCACCGTCATGATCCATTAATACAAGTTGTTTTGTCATAGTTTGGGAGAGATTAAATATGGACGAATTTATGCAAGCTGCGATCGCTCAAGCAAAACAAGGTAGACTAGAGGGTGGTATCCCCATTGGTTCGGTACTTGTGAAGTCAGGTAAGATTATCGGCAGAGGGCACAACAAACGTGTCCAAGATGGCGATCCTGTCACCCACGCCGAAATCGATTGTCTCCGTAATGCTGGTAGAATCGGCAACTATAAAGGTACAACACTTTACTCAACCCTGATGCCATGTTACTTGTGTGCGGGCGCTGTGGTGCAATTTGGGATCAAAAAAGTTTTTGCTGGAGAATCAGCCACTTTCCCCGGTGCGAGAGAGTTCATGGAATCCCACGGTGTGGAGGTAGTTGATTTAGATTTAGATGAATGTAAGCAATTGATGAATGAATTTATCCAAAACAATCCCCTACTGTGGAACGAAGATATTGGCAAGTAACGAATGAAAGCAGATGGGGGAGTGTGGGAGTGAGGGAGTAAAGGAGTGATGGAGGGAAGGAGTGATGGAGGGAAGGAGTGAAGGAGTGATGGAGTGAGGGATTGAGGGAGTGAAAGAATTAAACCGTCAACCACCAACTAACAACTAACAACCATCAACCATCAACTAACAACTAACAACCATCAACCATCAACTAACAACTAACAATTAACAACCATCAACCATCAACTAACAACCATCATCCCATCATTCTCTCCTGGAGAAATTTATCAAACACAACCCGCTCCGGAAGAGAAGGCTGTGCGCCAGATTTCATGGCTGCTAAAGCACCTGCAGCAGCTCCCCAAACCACTGCTTTACGTAAGGGAAGTCCTGTTGATAAACCTGCTGCTAAACCCCCACTAAAGGCATCTCCGGCAGCAGTAGTATCCACAGTTTCAATTTCAAAAGCTGGTCTAAAAAAGCTTTCTTCCGCTGTAACACAAACAACACCCTTAGCACCCAATTTTACGATCGCACATTTCACTCCCCTTTGCAATAACATCTCACCAGCTTTGGTGGCAGATTCTTCTCCATCTACGGGAAAACCTACTAATTGTCCAGCTTCCACTTCATTGGGGGTAATAATATCTACCAAGGAATACAGTTCCTCTGGTAGCTGAGATTGTACTGGTGCGGGGTCTAAAATTACGGTTACACCTGCTTCCCGTGCCGCTTCAGCCGCTGCAACCACTGCATCCATAGGAATCTCTAACTGCAACAGTAAGGCTTGGGAACCGGGTAATAGATGGGATAAACGTTCCACATCTTGGTTGTCAACGTTACCATTAGCACCAGGGATGACAATGATTTGATTTTCTCCCCCATCATCAACGCTAATTAAGGCAACACCAGAACTAACGCTATCATCAACAAACACATCATCAGTTTTCACACCAGCAGTTTTGAGGCTATTGACTAGTTCGGTACCAAAACTATGTGCCCCTACCCTACCTACCATATGAGTGGGAATACCTAAACGGGCTGTGGCTACTGCTTGGTTAGCACCTTTACCCCCCGGCGCTTTAAAAAAATGGTGCCCCAGTAGTGTTTCTCCTGGTAGGGGTAATCTGGGTGCTGTGGCAACTAAATCTATATTGATGCTGCCGAAGACAATGATGCTCATAATTATTAAATGTTTATCGTGACATTTTAATACAAAAGATGTCAGAAAAAGACCTATACTAATTCTGTATGAGGCCGCGCTATATTTCCCTCACTCTAGAAGAGTGGGGCTAATACGAACAAAGCCTTGCGAGCGTAGCGCGGCAACCACGCAGGCTAAATTTGGCGCATCCTTTATAAAGAAATGGTATTATCTCACGCATTAGACGCACGGAGTGCGGCTTCCCGCAGGGTAGGCGCAAAGGCGCATTAGACGCGGAGCGGCTTCCCGAAGGGTAGGCTCAAAGGAACTATTTTTACTCTGGACTCAAAATCTTAATTCATCTCACATTTATGCAACGCCGATGTTATAGCGCTACGCGCAAGTAATAAGTAATAAGTAATAAGTAATAAGTTTACTGTTCATAGGTTTGGTGCATTTAACAATGTCCTAACATATGTACGTAGTGCTATATTTGTCTAAATGAAATCAGATTTCCAAATGTGAATAGCGCGTTGTGCTAAACGCCTCTGACGTGCAGCAATTGTATCTGGATTCCAGTCTTCAGCAGTTATGTTTTTGGTAAGAGTATAGACACTCTTTTCATATGTTGCTTGCTTAAGTTGATAACTATTTTGACCAATTTCCCGATTGAAAGATGGTTCTAAAAGGGTCAAATTTCCGAGGCGATAAACCATTGCTTCTATCTGGGAATCAGTAAAGTTTTGTTGCCAATTATTAGTTGTTACTTCAGGTAGAATATGTTCTATGGAAAAGCTATCTTGATCAATTTGTATACCAGATTCATCTGTCTCTAATTTCCCCAGGATATAACGAACTAATTTACGTTTTTGACTTTTTGTGACAATAGAAAGTAGGGAAAAGTCCTGTTGAAATTTCTCATCTGGGACATATATGGGATGAAGAGTACTAAAAACTTCCCGTGGATTAGTTATACTTCCATTGGCGATGCCAATGGCAACATCATTGTAGTATGATTCTAGCTCGTTGGGATTTAAGCCACTGACAATGCTATGACGGAAAGATACTACAACTAAAAGTTTTAGTAAGCGGGTAAAATCTCCTGGTGAAAATTTTGTATAGGCAGCAAATAAGACGGGATATACTTGTTTAATTCTAAATAGGTTTAAATCTTTTATATATGGTTGATTATCTGGAATATCTCGCCAGAATTCATCATTGGGATTGCCAAGTGCGATAAACAAGTTACTATAATTTTCTAGTTTGTCAAGTAAATCAAAAGCCTGACTAGCATTTATAACAGATTTACGAACTATTTTAAATAATCTTCCTTTTCGTACTCTTGAATTCTCAAGAGTCAAATAATAACGTAGAAATTCTGGAAATTTCTCCATCTGCACTGTATTGATAATGCGTCTCCATTGACGTTGTGCTGCTTGTAAATCATCTGGTCCTTGAAAAAGGGAAAAGAGGTAATTTTTCAACAAATCCGTGGAAGTTAATTCTAAGCCTCTAGCATTCAACGTCTCGAAAACTGTATAAGCATTTAGTTCATCTTCAACAGTAATTTGAATAAATAGTAGCCGTTGAGCAACAGTATCTGTAAGAAATATAGCAAGCTGTTCTCCATCATCAATTATCTCTGATAAGCACGATAGTTCACGAAAAAAGTATTCAAAAGCTTTCCAAATAAGTTGATTTGATTTTGATAAAGAACGAATATTAAAAGGTTTTCGTAAGTTGACTAAATTACTTTGATAGAAATCATTATTATTTTCATTGAGAATTAGTTTACTAGAATAACGAAGAGAACGGGGATCTTTATCCGCTAGATAAGTTCGTTTGAGAATTTCTTGTCGGTCTGTGTTAGCTATAGCATCAATATTCTGTTCTACAAGCTGGCGAATTTGTTCAATTACAGCAATAGCAATTATACTCAGAGTAGCTAATCTCTGTTGACCATCGATGATTGTAAACTCTTTTTCACTATTACTAGAACTTTGCAGGACAATTGCACCCATATAATGGCTAACGTTGTCATTATTGTGTAAAATTAAAATATCTTGCCACAAGTCTTCCCAATCATTTTCCTTCCAGGAATAATCCCGTTGAAAAAGTGGGACTCGATAAATTTTTCCATTACCTATTAAATCTCCAAAGCTAGTAGTACGAGTATCTAGAAGATTGATTCGAGCCATAACATAGTAGAGTAGAAAATTATATTTTGTTCTGGAATTTTCTCGGAAATATCAGCAATATAAGCGATAAAAAACAATATATTCTCTATTTTTTCGACGTAGTCTGGCTTCAGTTATACAATTTTAAATTTTAAATTTGAGATTATTTAGGTAATTTATGAAAATAATTTTACCAATGACAAGGGCGCAAGCCTTGCGCCCCTACAATAGATTTGCATGACTTGGTAATTTCAATGCTCGAAATCTCCTTAAGCTGCTATTTTCTCTTGCACTAACACATAAGGCTGCACAATTAGGGTATCAAATCTTTTGGTGCGATCGCTATTCCATTCGCCCATTTGTTCTGCGGAAGGTTTAGCAATCAAAGCCTCACTAATCCATACTTCTACTTTTGCAGTATCATCACTAGCTATTGCTACACCTACCTCCAATAAATCCAGTCCTGCTGCTACTACAATAATTGCATCCCTCTTAGCATGGGGAATTAACCAATCCCACTCCGCTTCATCGAGGTTTTCTTGTAACTGCGCTCTCAAATCTTGATTAGCCATTCGATTTTAGATTTTAGATTTTGGATTTTGGATTTACCTGATTATCAAACAAAAGGGAGCATCCCAAATGTTTAAATTTGTAGTGCGGAACCCAAAGCTCGCTTTCTTAGAGCAGGGAGCGAGACGCTCCCACTACAATTATTTAGGGCTTGCTGAAAAAGTCTTTTGGTGAGGGTAGGGAATAGGCAATAGGCAATAGGCAATAGTTCGGTGCCTCTTTATTTTTATTCTTTTGACCAAAAAAAATAACAGATACAAGGATTTTCGGTTGAAACTCCTAATTGACTTGCACTTATTTCTCGATCAAATAGCCTCAAAGCATTGATACATCAATATTTTTCAATTATTCAGCAAGCCCTATTTACTTATCATAATTAATGCAATGAACTACTATTTTATACAGTTCAAAAGCATTAAATAAACTTCTTTTAACTTTTAACTTCTCCCCTTGGGGGGAGTAAGAGGGGGGTTGACTTTTGACTTTCCCCTATCTTCCCAAATCATGCAAGGAATTAATTGCCACTGCACATTTTTGTGTCACTGACTCTAATTCCTCCTTGTCAGTAGCTTGAGGAAAATCAATCACATTACCAATCCGTATTGTTACTGGTACAGAACGGGGTAAAACCCCATCCCCTGCCTCTATCGCTTGCGTACCCCATAAACATACAGGTAGCATGGGAGCCTGTGCCTTAGCTGCAATTAATGCTGCACCCCGCTTGGGATCTGTAATCCTTCCATCTGAGGTGCGAGTACCCTGTAAAAACACACCCACAGCCCAACCATCTTCAAGACATTTTAACGCCGCTTTAATCGCTTTGCGATCGCTAGCTCCTCGGCTTACAGGATAAGCCCCATATAACTCAATGGCTTGTTTTAAAACTGGGACTTTAAATAGTTCTTCCTTTGCCATGTAAGCCACGGGACGGCGGACACAATTAGAAACAATGAGTGGATCGAAGTTACTGGCATGATTGCTTACTACTATGAGTGGTCCAGTTTGAGGCACATTTTCTGCACCATAAATTTTGCCCCGAAAGTAGGTATGTAACATGGGGCTGACTACTGACCATTTAAAGGCATGGTAGAGTAGGAGGCTGGCAAATGGTTCGCGGCTTCGGGACATTTTGGGAAGAAGAGTTCGGAGTTCGGAGTGAAAGAGGGAAAGAGGGAAAGAGGGAAAGAGTGATGAATTCAAGACTGTCAACTGTCAACTGTCAACCATCAACCATCAACTAACAACTAACAACTAACAACTAACAACTGTCAACATCAGCAGTGCTACGAATGTTTTCTAGGGTTAAGCCAGAGCAAGTACGTTTAATTAAGCCAGTTAATACATTTCCGGGTCCAATTTCTACAACCCTTTCCACTCCATTTTCTGGTAAGGCTAGAGCAATTTCTCGCCATCGGACTCCACCTGTCATTTGTTCCATCAGGCGTTGTTTTAAAACATCTGCTTCTACTGCTGGGGTTGGCTCAATATTAGATAAAACAGGCACATTAGCATTACGAAATTCTACTGAAGTTAAAATATCTTGGAATTCATTAGCGGCTGGTTTCATTAAGTGGGAATGGAATGCACCAGAGACTTTTAATGGCATAGCCCGTTTGCTTTTCACTTGGGAAATGACAGCTTCTACGGCGGCGGGAGTGCCAGAAAGTACTATTTGTGAAGGGCTATTGTCATTAGCGAGAACCACCTCTGGATTATTAGCGATCGCATTTTCTAATTGTTCTCGGTCAAAGTTAATCAAAGCTGCCATCATTCCCCCAGCAGCACTATCCATCAGTTCAGCACGACGTTTGACTAAACGCAATCCTGCGGACCATTCAAAGACCCCAGCCACATAAAGAGCTATGTATTCCCCCAAACTATGACCGGCAACTAAATCTGGTTGCTGTTTTTGCCTGACTAAATCGGCAAGAATGCTTTCCACTACGTACAGACAAGGCTGTGTGTAGAGAGTTTGTGATAGCTTATCAGGATCATTTTGGCAGATATCAATTACAGACCAACCCAAAATTTCCTCTGCTTGGGCAAACTTTTCCTTTGCCAATGGTTGGTCAATTAAATCGCTTCCCATACCCTGGGATTGGGAACCCTGTCCGGGGAATACCCATGCAGTCTTAGTCATTCGTTATTAGTTGATGGTTGTTAGTTGTTAGTTGTTAGTTGTTAGTTGTTAGTTGTTAGTTGATGGTTAACAGTTGACAGTTGACAGTTGACAGTTTAATTCTTTCACTCCGAACTCCGAACTCCGAACTCCGAACTCCTACACTCACCCTCTTCCCCACTGGAAAATAACAGAACCCCAGGTCAAGCCAGCACCAAAGCCAGATGCGGCAATGATATGGTTGGGTTGAATTTTCCCCTCTCGTACTGCTTCATCTAATGCCAAGGGGATGGAAGCGGCGGAGGTATTGCCGTACTTAGCCAAATTACTAATTACTTTATGTGCGGGAACCTTCAGCCGTTGGGCAACGGCATCTAAAATACGCTGGTTTGCCTGGTGCAACACTAACCAATCAATATCTTCCACTGTCAATTCAGCCCGAAATAATGCCTTATCAATTATTTCTGGTACTTTTTGCACAGCAAATTTATATACTTCCTTGCCATTCATAGATATGGTCTGGAAATTTCCTTTACTCACAGCTAAATCCGCCGTTAACTGGTGACATTGGGGTGCAGAGGCGAGATTGAGGTTATTATTTTGCGTACCATCACTTTTAAGTTCAAATCCTAACAAGCGATCGCTCTGATTAGCCTGTAAGACTACTGCTCCTGCCCCATCGCCGAACAATACACAGGTACGTCTATCTTGCCAATCTACCCAACGGGAGAGGATATCAGCCCCCACTAGTAGTATATTTTGAAAAACCCCAGTTCTGATATATTGGGCAGCCGTTATCATCCCAAACACAAAACCAGAGCAAGCTGCTGTCAAGTCAAAGGCGACGGCTCTGGTTGCTCCTAACTCCCCTTGAATTTGGCAAGCACTACCAAACAAGTCATCAGGGGTAGAAGTTGCCAATAGAATCAAATCTATATCTTGGGCAGTAATCCCTGCCATAGCCATTGCTCGTTTCCCTGCTGCTGAGGCAAGCTGGCTCAATGACTCACTGCAACTGGCTAAACGTCGTTGTCGAATACCTGTTCTCGTGGTGATCCATTCATCAGATGTATCAACCAGTTCCATCATTCCCTGGTTATCAAGGAAAGTTTCTGGTATTGCCGAGCCACTTCCTGTAACTGCTATTCCTAAATTCTGCACTCCTAGTCTCCCAATTTATTGGCTATCAGTTGTTAGAGATTTCCCTGTAATGAAACGGGTGTAGGGTTTAGGGTGTAGGGTATGGGGAACCCCCCAAGACCACACCACCTCACCACCGCAATGGCTCAAAATACAAAATACATCTTTGATTTGATTCCATACATAAATGTAGAGGCTTGTACCTTGTAGGATACTGTTGGCGAATAGTAGGTATGAACCCTGATTATGCTAAAAGCTGGGGATTACTGTCATAATTTGGGCTGGGTTTTTTCTGCCCCCACTCCCAAGAGGGTGATACCCCTGATTCGCCAACAAAATCCTTGTAGGGTATGGCATTTATTATTTCCCTACACCCCACAACCCACACCCCATACCCTGTTTTTGGTCAGTAGAGAGTTCTCTTGACTGACTGCTAACCACGAGACTAATCACTGTTAGCCATTCTCATGCTGTAGACTTTGGTATTGGGACCGAATTCGTTGTAACACTTGGTTATCCACCGCTTCCTTTGCCATGCGAATGGCATTAAAAATTGAAGGAGCTTGAGAGCTACCATGACCGATCACACAAATTCCGTCTACACCTAAGAGCAAAGCACCTCCATGTTCTGCATGGTCAATCCGCTGTTTGATTTTTTTCAGGTTTGGTTTTAAAATTGCCGTGCCGAGTTGACCTTGCCACCCTTGGGGCAATTCTTCTTTGATAATTTGTAGTACTATATTACCCACTGCTTCGGCAAATTTTAACAATACATTGCCTACAAAACCGTCGCAGACAATGACATCAAAGTTGCCAGAAAGCACATCACGCCCCTCAGCATTACCGACAAAGGTGATTGTGGTATTTTCCCTGAGCATCTGGTAAGTACGCACAGATGCGTCATTACCTTTACAGTCTTCTTCCCCAATGTTCAACAAACCTATTTTTGGTTTGGGAACACCCAAAACATATTGACTGTAGGCTGAACCCAAAATAGCAAACTGCTCTAAAAACTTAGGACGACAGTCTACATTCGCACCAACATCAAGTACTAGTACTTGTTTGCTGGCAATCATAGTGGGGAAAACAGCACCAATTGCCGGACGATCTATTCCTGGCAACCTTCCTAAACGCAGCAAGGCCGCTGCCATTGCTGCACCAGAGTGACCCGCAGAAACTACAGCTTCTGCCTGACCCTGCTTAACTAAATTCATTGCCACATTGATAGAAGCCTTTGGTTTGCGCCTGATGCCGCTTAAAGCTTCTTCATCCATAGAAATCGTGTCCTCGGCAGGCACAATTTCCAGTTGATTCAAGCTAACATTTGCTGGTAGGCTAGCTTCGATTTGTTGGGGATCTCCTACCAACAAGACTTCCACACCCAATTCTTCCTTTGCTCGCAGTGCGCCAGCAACGATTTCAGCGGGTGCGTGATCCCCCCCCATTGCGTCAATTGCGATTCGTACGCAAGTCGATCCCATTGCTCAGAGCTTATAGAAACCTTACAAATTTTACCAGATGCCTTAATTATTCATCTTAGCTTGCTTAAAAGCTAACTTGTTGATGAACTAAAACAAAGTCTGGCAAGCCCAAAATAACACAAATTGACTCTCATCATTTATTTCTGTTTGCAAAATAGGGAGGGAAGGAGTTCGGAGTTCGGAGTTCGGAGTTCGGAGTTTGGAGTT
>JASJCJ010000279.1 GCA_030066045.1 Calothrix sp. MO_167.B12 | reverse complement strand
AGGGAAACCCAACAAACCTTTGATAAGTTGGGTTACGTTCCTTCTACCGAATGGAGTTGGACATATTCTCAAAATGACCAAACTTAAGCTAATGTAGCATTGCGTAAATTTAGTTACAAATGAAAAAATATTTCATCAATCGTCTACTAATTTCGATTCCCACCCTAATTGCCATTAGTGTTGTGATATTTACCATTCTGGCATTAGCACCGGGCGATCCCATGGGAGAATTTGCCCTTAATCCTGCCATGACTGAGGAGATTAGGGAAAATATCAGAAAGTCCTTTGGATTGGATCAACCTATATATATCCGTTACTTTAAGTGGATTACAGCCTTTATACGGGGAGATATGGGCTATTCTTTCACTAGCCGCAGTGCTGTAAGTACACTGATTATGCAACGTCTCCCCACAACATTATGGGTGGTTGGTTCCGCTTATATTATTGGTTCGGTGCTAGCTGTTCCTTTAGGGGTAGCTTCCGCACTCAAACGTAATTCAAACTTCGATCGCATTTTGACAACTCTAGTGTTTTTAGGCTTTTCCCTACCAACATTTTTTACCGGCTTACTACTGATTATTATCTTTAGCGTGCAGTTAAAATGGCTACCTTTTATCTATAACAGCACCTTACAAGTAACTGATTGGCAGAGTTTTCTCGAACAAGTGAGACAGTCAATTATGCCTGTAGCCGTTTTAGCGGTTTGGCAAACAGCAATGTTAATGCGCTTTGTTCGTTCGGAAGTGCTGGAAAACCTACATCAAGACTATGTACGTACTGCTTATGCCAAAGGGTTGCCTCAGTATAGGGTCATTGCCCGTCATGTATTACGAAATGCGTTAATCCCTGTAGTTACCCTAGTTGCTTTGGATATTCCCAATGTATTTACAGGGGCGTTAGTAACGGAAAAAGTATTTCGCGTTCCTGGTATAGGTGCATTACTAGTTGAATCTATCTCCCGCAACGATACCCCAGTGGTAATGTCAATTACCTTTATTTATGCCATTTTGATTGTTGCTTTTAATTTAGTCGCAGATATCCTCTATGGTTTCTTAGATCCCCGGGTTAAGTATTAGGAGGGAAGGAGTGATGGAGTGAAGGAGTGAAGGAGTGATTAATTAAACTGTCAACCGTCAACCGTCAACTGTCAACTGTCAACCGTCAACCGTCAACTGTCAACCGTCAACCGTCAACTGTCAACCGTCAACCGTCAACCGTCAACTGTCAACCGTCAACCGTCAACTGTCAACCGTCAACCGTCAACCGTCAACTGTCAACCGTCAACCGTCAACTGTCAACTGTCAACTAACAACTAACATCAAATGTCTGAATTTTCCATTTCTTTACAAACAAGTTCTACGAATAATGCATGGCGCAAGTTTCGCCGCAACCGCCAAGCCATGTTGGGTGCTGTGGTGCTGCTCATCATCGTCTTGAGTGTGATTTTAGGACCCTTGATATATAGCACCCCCATTAACAAAATAGACTTCGCCCAATCTACCCTTCCCCCCAGTTGGGAACATCCCTTTGGTACCAATGATTTGGGTCAAGATATTTTAGCCAGATTGTTGTATGGGGGACGCATATCCATTGCTGTGGGGGTGTTTTCCATGTTGGTAGCCATATTCCTGGGTACGGTGATTGGAGCAGTTTCCGGCTTTTATGGCGGCTGGCTGGATGCAGGTTTGATGCGGTTTACAGATTTGTGCTTGGCTTTACCACGACTCCCACTGCTACTGTTGATTATCTTCCTATTTCGTGATGCCATTAAAGCGATCGCGGGGGCGGAATTTGGTATATTCGTACTGGTAGTCCTGGTAATTGGTGGGCTGAACTGGATGTCTGTGGCGAGGTTAGTTAGAGCCGGGTTTTTGACAGTGCGGGAAATGGAATTTGTCACCGCAGCCCGTGCTTTGGGCGCTACTCCCTGGCGGTTAATTTGGGTGCATATTCTCCCCAATGTGATGAGTCCAGTGTTGGTGGCTGGTACGTTGTCTGTGAGTACGGCGATTATTACGGAATCAACTTTGAGCTTTTTTGGTTTGGGTTTTCCCCCAGATGTACCCACTTGGGGACGTATGCTTTTTGATGGGCAGAATTTTCTGGAGTTCGCGCCTTATATGGTGCTTTTTCCAGGAATGGCGATTTTTCTCACGGTGTTGAGTATTAACTATATCGGCGATGGGTTAAGGGATGCTTTAGATCCGAGGTTGTCGTGACAGTTACAAGTAATAAGTAATAAGTAATAAGTTAATTAAATCCCCTTGCTATGAACGGAACAAACAAGTCATATCAAGTACGCTTAATTGCTTACAATAAAAACTTTGCGCCTTTGCGCCTTTGCGTGAGATTTAATCATAACTATTGACCCGAATATGATATCAAATTCCCTTCCCTTCTAACTTGAAAATAGTTAAGAAACGCGGAGTTTGTAGGGGCGCATTGCGTGCGCCCTTGAGGAGTTATATCGTTTCCGTTTGTATCGGAATTATAGCGGTTTTCAGTTGGATGAAATACAGTAACCACAGTGTTGAAACCAACCAAAAATATCACTTAAACTGACAGTTTCAAAAGCCTCTGTAATAGCTTTATCCAAATCTGAATAAATTCTGGTTGATTGTGAACGTAAAAATTCTTTAATTTTTGACCAAAAATTTTCTATTGGAGAAAAGTCTGGTGAATAAGGCGATAAATAAATTAGGTGAGCGCCCACAGATTCTATAGCTTCTTTAATTCCTACTACTTTGTGAGAGCTAAAGTTATCCATAACGACACAAGCTCCCTTCCATAAATTGGGTACTAAAACTTTATTTACATAGGTTTCAAATGCGTTCCTATCATTTCCACCTTTAAAACTCATAGCACCAACAATACCTCGCAAGGCGATCGCCCCAATTATTGTTACATTTTTACCACGCTTGTCCGGACGTGAACCATGCGCTCTTTGACCCTTTAGAGACCGTGCATGGAGCCTAGTCATTGCTATATTTACTCCTGACTCATCGATAAAGACTAAATTATCCAGCTCAAATGTACGGATGAGTTCCCAATACTCTTGTCTCAATTTTTTTACTCTTTCCGTGTCTTGTTCTGCGGCGTGAAAGGTTTTTTTTTCGGGTTATTTGAAGTTTTGCTAATGTTTTATACAGACCTGAACGGCTAATTTTTATCTGAGTTTTTTGCTCCATTTTTACACATAATTCTTCTCAGGTCGCATCATTATTTTCTTCTACCAGTTTTTGTACAATCGGATAATGTTCTGATTTTATTTTGGCTGGATTACCACTTCTATGTGGCAATGGTTCTATACTTCCTGTATCTAAATAACGACCTATTAATCTTTGTATAAAACTGAGACTTACATGGAAACGTTTGGCAAGTTCTCTATACGAACCTTCTCTACTACGAAAAGCATTAATAATTTTTTGGCGTAGGTCTTGGTCGTAAGCTTTCATAAAAATATCATTGATACACCCCTGGTACTATTTTACCGTGTTTGTATTCTACTCAACTGAAAACCGCTATATTTCAGTTACTCTCTCTCTTCCTCTTCCTTTGCGTCCTTTGCGTCTTTGCGGTTTTTTATCATTCAGATGCTATCGGATTTGATATTAGTCACAAAGCATTTTCATGTTTAGTTGTGGGATTTGACCGTGGGGGAGTACCTTGAAAGAGGTGATAGGATGATGGGATAATGCGATCGCATCCTTATATCTGAGAAGAAGTGGTGGTGTGCAATTTAACCCGTCGCTAGAGGACTTCCTCGTAAAACTTCCGGGTTCACAAAATCGGTAAACTGCTGAAAATTTTTCACAAACATCTCTGCCAATTTCTGGGCATTTTCATCATAGGCAACCGGATCATTCCAAGTCAGGCGGGGGGTAAGTAACTCATCCGACACACCAGGACAGTGAATGGGGACATGGAGACCAAACACTGGGTCAAATTTTGTCGGTACTTCATCCAACTCACCACTGAGAGCCGCCGTCAACATGGCGCGTGTTTGCTTGATGGGAATGCGATCGCCTATACCAAAAGGTCCCCCTGTCCATCCTGTATTGATCAACCATACTTGCGCCTGGTACTGGTCAATTTTCTGCCCCAGTAAGTTAGCATAAACACTGGGATGACGAGCCATAAATGGTGCCCCAAAGCAGGCACTAAAAACTACCTGGGGTTCATGTCCCAATCCTTTTTCTGTGCCAGCAACCTTGGCTGTATAGCCACTGAGGAAATGGTACATGGCTTGTTCATGGGTCAACCGGGCGATGGGTGGAAGAACTCCTAGGGCATCGGCGGTGAGGAAAATAATATTTTTTGGATGACTCCCCATGCCAGTTAAATTGGCATTGTGAATGTACTCAATGGGGTAAGCTCCCCGAGTATTTTCGGTGATGCTGGCATCATATAAATCCAACTCACCACTGAGGGAATCGATAATTACATTCTCGAGGATGGTGCCAAACCGTTGAGTAGTTTGATAAATTTCTGGTTCTGCTTCTGGGGAGAGGCGGATTAATTTAGCGTAACAGCCACCCTCAAAATTGAAAATACCGCGATCGCTCCAGCCATGTTCATCATCACCAATTAATTGCCGGTGGGAGGTGGCGGACAGGGTGGTTTTACCCGTACCAGATAAGCCAAAGAATATGGCTAAGTCACCACTCTTGCCCACATTAGCAGCACAATGCATGGGGAGGACATGGTGCTGAGGTAGGAGATAGTTAAGGGCTGTGAATACCGATTTTTTTATCTCCCCGGCATAGCTGGTGCCACCAATTAGAATCAACTTCCGGGCAAAATTTAACACAATGCAGACATCCGACTGGGTGCCATCAATCTCTGGTTCAGCATGGAAGTTAGGTAAGGCAATGATGGTAAAATCAGGCACAAATGCGGTGAGGGCTTCCCGAGATGGTTGGAGAAAGAGGTTACGGACAAAGATACTATGCCATGCAGTCTCGGTAATCACCCTAATTCCCAACCTATAAGCAGCATCAGCCCCAGCATAGCAGTCTTGCACAAACAGTTCCCGTCCTTGGATATAGGCAAGCATACGGTCATGGAGGGTATCAAAATGCTCTTCGCTTAAAGGTTTATTTATCTTTCCCCACCACACCTCGTTGGTTGTACCTGGTTCCTGGACAATAAATTTGTCATTGGCGGATCTACCTGTATGTTCACCAGTACGTACCACCAGGGGTCCAAGGTGAGCCAATACCCCTTCCCGTCGCCGAATAGCTTCTTCATACAGGGCTGGTGTGGAGAGGTTCCAGTAGACATTACCTGTGTTGAGAATACCTTGCTGTTCTAGGTTGTAGTGGCTGCGAGGCAGTTTCGTTGCAGAGATGCTTGGCTCTATGGTAGTACCCCAAGGAGGAGGGGAAGACTGGAAGAAGATATTCTGTGTCATGGCTAAAAGGGAGGTGATCTTGATTGGCTTCCTTTTTAGGTTAAGAAAAAATTTTGAGGAAGTTGTGAGGCTCAGTGTTTTCTCATGGTGTGGGGTATTTAATTATTGTCTCACGCAGAGGCGCTCCAGGCGCAGAGAAGAGGAGGGAGTGAGGGGGTGCGATCGCACGTTGAATTAAGTAATAAGTAATAAGTAATAAGTAATAAGTTTGTTTTTGTGACCGGGATTCAAACCCCGTCCCAAAAACATTCTGCCTCAAAAGACAGGGCACCAGACCCCAATATTTCGGTAAAATGTGAGAGTATGCGTGAAAATATAACCGTTTGATTAGAAAATATTCTGAATAGAAATCAAGGTGCAAAAATGTGAGTTTTGATAATATTTGCAAGGTGTTGGCAGAGAAATATCCAGCCGATTTTTTGAGGTGGTTAATAGGGGAAGAATCTACTAGCATTGAGGTACTGAAAACAGAGTTAAGTTTAGAACCAATTCGTGCAGATTCGGTTATTTTTATCCGAACTAGCAATCGAATTTTACACATTGAATTTCAGACCTTAACCCAGTCTAATCCTGCTATTGCCTTCCGAATGTTAGATTATTACATCAGGCTTAAACGCTTATACAGATGTTTAGTAACACAAGTTGTCATATTTTTGCAGGAAACTGACTCGGAAATTGCTTTTACACAGGAGTATCGACAGGATTCTACTATTCACAGGTATCGTGCGGTAAGGATGTGGGAGCAAGATGCAAGCTTGTTTTTAGGGAATACTGCTTTATTGCCACTAGCACCTTTGTGTCGCACCGATTCACCACGGGATTTATTATCCCAGGTTGCCCAAGAAGTGGCTACAATTTCAGATAGGGAGATGAGGCAAAATACGGCGGCTTATACTGAGATTTTAGCTGGTTTGCGATTTGAGAAAGATTTAATTCGTCAGTTGTTAAGGGAGGATATGATGCAGGAATCGGTTATTTATCAGGACATTTTGCAAAAGGGTGAGGAGCGTGGTGAGCAGAAGGAGGCATTTCGTTTTTTAAATCGACAGTTAAATCGACGTTTTGGTGAAATAGATTCTTTGATAATCGATCGCATTCGGGTATTGTCTACGGAAGAGTTGGAAGTGTTGGGTGAAGAATTTTTGAGTTTTTCCCATGTTTCTGACTTGGTTAATTGGCTTGATTGCAATACAAGTAATGAATGTGGTTAATCAATTGCAATTCTTGACCACAAAGCGATCGCTATTCTTAAAAATTCTATTGCTCTTTGAAACAGAAACAAGTACCCGAGGTGATCGCTATAATATCAAGCATATTATATTACATACTATTAAGTAAATCCAGAGGCGATCGCTTTTGGAAAGAGCAACAACAAAATAACAATTCACCGTCGAGCGATTGCGTAGCTCTAAATCCTTATGATAGTTGGGTTCCACTCCGTTTAACCCAACCTACGGGAGAATGTGATCGCAACAGTGGCAGTACCAAGATATGAAGAAGTAAAATAGATTTTTCTCCAGGAATATTAGCTTCAATGGTAGATTTTAAGAAATTACGCGAGTCTAAGAATCAACCGACTATTATAGAACCTACTGATATTTTTCGCCGTTTACCAAAACCACAAGGGATAAATGACCTTTACACTAGCCAAGACCAGGTATTAAAGGAATGGTTTAATCGTAGAAATGAAAGTGATTTGGTAATTAAGTTACACACTGGAGGTGGTAAAACCTTGGTTGGTTTGTTAATTGCCCTGTCAATACTACACGAGCATCATCAACCAGTTATCTATCTTTCACCAACACTTCAGCTTGTGGAGCAGACCTTCATTAAGGCTAAAGAGTACAGCATTCCAGCAGTTTGCTACGACAAAAAGACTGATTTTCCTGAAGATTTTGTTGCTGGTAAAAGTGTTCTTATTTGTACTTATCAATCCCTATTTAATGGTCTTAGTAGATTTGGAGTTAATGGATCGAGAACACCCATCACAGCAGCAGCGATAATACTTGACGACGCTCATGTTGCTTTCTCTACAATGCGTGACCAGTTTACTTTACGCGTTGAAAGAAAGGAAGACACAAGTAGTTACGAACACCTCACAAATATATTCCGTCATGCTTTTAAACAAATTGACAAGGAAGGAACATTTGACGATATTGTGAGTGGAGCAGAGCGTCATATTGTATTAGAAGTACCTTATTGGAGTTGGAAAGAAAAATCTGATGAGGTACGGCAATTCTTACGTCATAAAAAAGATTCTTATAAATTTGTCTGGTCATTTATTCGGGATAATTTCGATTATTGTCACTGTCTGATTAGTAAAGATGCTTTTATCATCACACCACTTTTTCCATTAGTGAATATGATTCCAACTTTCGCGGATTGTCCTCATCGCATCTTTATGTCAGCAACAATCAGTGACGATAGTGCTATTGTGAGAACTTTTGATGCAAACTCCACATCTATAGCTCAACCAATTAAGTCAAAGTCCTTAGCTGGCGTTAGTGAAAGGATGATTCTTGCTCCAGAACTTATGCAATGCCCTCCTGATAATATTTCCAAAATACTCCAAGAAATAGCTAAAGAAATTACTGAACAAAAAAAGGTAGGAACAGTGATTCTTGTACCATCGAATCCTGCTGCTCAAGAATGGAAAAATGTTGCCACTATTCCCAATTCATCAGATAATGTAAACACTTGTGTCAAAGAACTTCAAGAAGGGAAATCATATGGACCTTTTGTATTTGCTAATCGCTACGATGGAATAGACCTTCCTAATTCAGCTTGTAGACTTTTAATTTTATCAGACTTACCTAAGGGAAGTAGTGAGTACGAACAATATCGTGCAAATACATTAATGGGTAGTTTGGAATTCACTAGTACTTTAGCACAACGTATTGAACAAGGTGTAGGAAGAGGTGCTAGGGGTTCAGGTGATTATTGTGTAGTCATACTTACTGGTAAAAAACTGATTTCATGGCTTGGTCTTTCTTCTAATCTCAAATTTTTAACTCAGAGTACTCGTGCCCAATTTGAGATGGGAGTAGATATTAGTAAAAGTGTTACAAGCAAAGAAGAACTATATGACACAATTATGCGTTGCCTAAGTCATGATAAAGAGTGGACTCAATATCATGCCGAGACCTTAGCTGAATCTACTGAATGCATAGAGGAAGATAAAAACTCACTTAATCAAGCTGCTGTTGAACGTAAGGCATTCAAACTTATACGTGATGGCTATTTTGACAAAGCAATTTCTAAGTTAGAAAAGTACTGTGAGGATAATGAGGAAAAACAAGACAAACTAGACAAAAAAAGCAGAGGTTGGTTGAAACAGTTTGCAGCTCGCGCTGCACATTACTGGGGGGAAACTCAGAAAGCTCAAAAGCTGCAAAAGGAAGCATTTGCGAATAATAATCTTTTGATACGACCCATAGTTACTCCACCATATAAACCTATCACAATTCCAGGTCAACAGACTGAATCACTAGTAGATAAAATTACCAAATACAAACCTCTCCGACGAGCTTATCTCGCATGGTTTGAGCAAGCAGTCTCTCAACTAGTTCCAGAGTCATCTGCTAATCAATTTGAACAAGGTCTGAAGGATCTTGGCTCTATTCTTGGCTTCCAAACAGAAAGACCAGAAAACATTTATGGCGAAGGTCCCGATGTTCTGTGGTTGTTTCACAATAATCATGGTTTAGTCATTGAAGCAAAGAGTCGTAAAAAAGAAAAGAATTTCCTAAATAAAGATAACCATGGTCAATTGTTAGTTTCCGTAGAATGGTTCAAGAAAAATTATCCCGATTATTCTTATACACCTGTTTCTGTTCATCCCAACGTTAATGCCACCAAAAATGCTGTAGCTGATGCTACTAAGGCATTGACTTATGATAAACTTAACGAACTAATAACTAACACACGTAATCTCCTTACAAAGTTATGCGATTCAGCTTTGCCTGACGAACAGCTTATTTTTGAATGTGAAAAACTCTTGTCTGATTCCCGGTTAACACCAGAATCAATTATCGAACACTATCTAGTACAATTTCAATCTTAAATCTAATCTCCAATTATAGGATATGGGACTTGCGTAAAAATAAAATACCAGTCAAATAAGCTGTAATCAATAATTAGCAAAATCTGTTTGGTCTTTTAGTAACTAGCAAGTCCCTATGCTATGTATTAGTTGACAAATTTTCCGGAAGTAGTAACTATTAATCAATGATTAGACGTTGCTGAATTGAAGTATGAAATTGAAAAATGAGGTACTTAAAACTCTTATTCTCTGCGTCTCTGCGCCTCTGCGTGAGACAAATTCATATCTTTATTCAGCAACGCCGAATATCACCGTCGCCAATCTTTAATATTCCACGTCTCCGTATCCCAAGGAGTTAAATCCACACCCACCAGCCTCTTACTCACCGCACTCACATCAGCGCGAGCAACTACAGGAATCATCACCACATCTGCAATCAACAAATCATTCATCTGTATAAATAACTGCCGCCGTTTTTCTGGATCTAATTCAGTTGTGGACTGTTTCCACAGCGCATCATATTTAGGATTACAGTACCGTGGATAGTTTAGCCGCGCCCAATTATTGCTTTTCTGAGCAATTTGCTCGCAAGTCCACCGTCTCAAATATATG
>JASJCJ010000005.1 GCA_030066045.1 Calothrix sp. MO_167.B12 | reverse complement strand
GCACATTTTATAACCCTTATATAGCAGGGATTTTAGCCGAACAATCAAAATGTGCTAGTTTCATTCGTTGGGAGGGGATTTAATAATTTTGAATGCGTGAATGCGTGACTTTTGAATTCCCCTCCTAGGGCGCTCACATCTTGCACCACAAAATTATTGAGAAAATTAGAGCCTGAAACCCTTATTTTCCCGTAACCCACCTACTGCCAAGCTTACCCTTATTGAGAAGGTGCAAGATATGTGTTATGCAACGCCGAAAAAATCAATAGTTAAAATTTTCACCTGGTAAAGCGGGAGTGGTTTTTGGCGATCGCCTAAACTGGGTTGCCTGTTCGTAAGCGTAAGCAAATCCTAGTAAGGTTGGCTCACTGTAAGGGCGACCAAAGAATGATATTCCTACGGGCAATCCCTGCTGAGTAAAGCCCATAGGGACGGAAATTTCCGGAAAACCAGTAGCATTGGCTAAGTATCCCGGTATGTAGGGATCATTTACCGCGCATTTGTAAGTTGGATCTTTCTTGGTGTGCAGAGAGCTGGCGGGACAAGTCATGGTGGGGAAAATCATTGCGTCAAGATTTTTTGCCTTCATAATAGACAAAATCTCCTGGCGAATCTTGGGAAACTCGAATTGGATGATGTAAAGATATTCGAGATCAGCTACTCCTTTGTGTTTTAAAGAATTTTTAAAACTCTGTATTCGTCCGGGATTGACAGGCAGTTTTGAATTGGCAATTTGATTAGACAAGCTCAGGGAGACTATTTCCTCCAAACTATCGGGAAATGGGGGTTGGAGAGTTTTCAGGTAATTCTCTATTTGCGGTTCAAACTCTGCCTCTGTTACCCCTTTCATCAAAGACCAGAGATTTTCCAACTTGGGGGGTAAGTCCACCTGCTCCACCTTCGCCCCTAATTTCCTCATCTGAGCAACCGCCGCTTTTGTCAAGGCATCTAGCTCCGGGTTTCCCCCTCGAAAATCGATAATTAAGCCAATTCGCTTGCCTTTGAGGGCATTTTTATCTAGAAACTTAGTGTAATCTCGGTAGGACTTACCCTTGCTTTCCAGGGTGCGGTGGTCATTAGGATCGACTCCTGCCATAATCCCAAGACCGATCGCTGTATCTCTTACCGTCCGTGCCATGGGACCTGCGGAATCAAAGGAGAGGGTCAGAGGGACAATGCCATTCCGACTCACTAAGCCCTGGGTTGGCTTGATGCCGACAATACCATTCACCGATGCCGGACTGCGAATCGAGCCAAAGGTATCTGTTCCCGTGGCTAACATGGCAAAATTAGCGGCTACTGCTGCTCCACTGCCCCCACTAGAACCAGAAGGGTTGCGGGTCAATTTGTAGGGGTTAAGGGTCAGTCCTCCTAAAGAACTGTAACCGAGCCAGCCATTGGATTCGGCAAATTCACTCAGGTTAGCTTTGGCAAGGATAATGGCTCCAGCCTTGCGTAGTTTTTGCACCGTAAAAGCGTCCTTGGCAGGTAAAGAACCCTTCAAGAGGGCGGAACCGGCTGTGGTGGGCAAGTCGGCAGTGTCGTAGTTATCTTTGAGAATGATCGGAATCCCATGTAGGGGACTGCGTGCACCCTTTTGCTGACGTTCTTTGTCTAGTTCTCTAGCTCTGGTAATGGCATCGGGATTAATGGAGATAATAGCGTTAATTTTCGGACCCTGATTCTCGTAGGCTTGAATGCGATTTAGATATAGTTGCACTAATTTTTCGGAGGTTAGTGCCCCGCGATCGAAAGCTTGGTTAATATCCGCGATCGTTGCTTCCCTGAGACGAAAGGTTTCAGCCACTGCCGCCATAGGTGCAGCAATTAGGCTGAAAGTAGAGACACAGGTGAGTGCTTGTCTGGCAATTTGGGAAAAAGAAAGGTGTTTTTTCATGGTCAAGGTCAATCAGATCAGATGTTTTTCAGGTAAGTCCAATGATTTTCAAACCTGAAATCCTTGCCTGTCAGCAATTTGGGGAATTATATCATGCCGGGTGAAAGACTTATCATTAACGTCAGTTCTAGTTAAGAAGCTTTATTTAACCTTGAATGGGCCAAACGACATAAACATATTGACATATTCCAGAGTTAAGCAACGGTGTAATGAGGGTTTCAGCTTATCCCGAAATCAGGTTATCATGAAGGCTGCAAGGGGAAAGGGGGTACCTGAGCAGGGGAAGAAAGAGTTTTCAAGTTGTTGCACAGATCACTGTGTCATAACTAATCAGGCTGATATGATATAGCGAATTTCAGTTGAATGCAATACAAGGACGTTGAATTAAGTAATAAGTAATAAGTAATAAGTAATAAGTTTGTTTTTGTGACCGGGATTCAAACCCCTTCCCAAAAACATTCTGCCTCAAAAGACAGGGCTTTAGACCCCAATATTTCGGTAAAATTAATACTAATTCAAATAATGTTTGCGACACATATATTCTTCGTAAGTGTACGGCATCCACAATATTTTGGTATATACAATTATCTTGCTGATGTTCCCTACCCATCTGTCTCATTCTTGTTTCCAAATGGTATCAGATTAGGAGTGTATCAATAATATTTTGATGACCTTAATTTTAACTCCTAACACTGAACTCCTACTCCCTTCTCGGCAGAAGATTACCTATAACGTAGGTTGGGTTGAACGAAGTGAAACCCAACGATATGCTGGGTTTCGTCCCTCAACAAGCGCCTACAATTTTTCGGTAATTTAATAGCACCGAAGGGAGTAACACCGAACTCAGGTTACTTAATTTCTGGTAGACCTGTCCGCAGACTCTCATTAACTGTTGAGAGATCGCCACATTGAGTTTCTGCAATTAAACAGATGTTACTTAGTGCCTTTTGATAACTCTCCATATCCCTTTTTTCGAGGGAGATGCGTGCAGAGGTTTGTAAATCAGCAACCGCTTGATTTTTTTGTTCTTTAGGGTTTTTGTCAGAATATTGACCTAGCTCGTACTTAACAATACCCCGTTTGAGATATCCTTTTGCCATACGATCGTCGAATTGTAAAGCCTGGTTAAAGTCATCGATCGCTCGTTGGTATTCTTGTTGAAAATCACTGCTGTACTGGGCAATTTGATAGCGAACTAGACCTCGCTGAAAGTATGCCTCTGCCCTGGATGGGCTAATTTGAATGGCTTGGTTAAAGTCTGCTAGGGATTTTTGAAAATCTGGTTGGTAATCTCCATGATATTTAGCCAACTGGAAACGAACTATACCCCGACGGATATAAGCCTCTACCTCGCGGGGATTAATTTGCAAAGCACGATTATAGTCTGCGATCGCTTGCTTATATTCTGAATTGGGGTCTTTGCTATACTCAGCCAGAATGTGGCGCACGTTACCCCGATTTACATAAGCTTTAAATTCATTGGGGTTGATTTTGATCGCCTGGTTGTAGTCTGCGATCGCTGCTTCATAGTTTTTCAGATTAAAACTAGCATTGGCACGATCAATATAAGTTTTGGGGTATGTGGGATTTTTTTTAATTGCTTGGCTAAATTTATCTATTGCTAGTTCGTATTTACGGATTCTATAAAATGCACGTCCCTGTTGATAATAATCATTAAAAGAGAGGTTTTTATCCTTTTTACGGTTAATCCAATTTTGTTGAGTATAGTTGTTGGTAGCCTGAACAAAAGGACGATTGGTCAATTTGACCATGAAATCTAAATAACCCAAAAAACCAAAGCCCAACAGGCACAAAATTACTGGATATATTTTGGGATTTGCGCGAACTTTTTTGTTGTAGTAAGGAAATTGATAGGGTAGTACGGATGTCCGATAATTGACGCGGTGGGTGGGGAGAACTGTTTGTGGAGAACGCTGGCGTTGGGGATATTTCTTTTTCGCCTTCACCCGTGGTTTGAGATGCTCTTTTTTGGCAACCGCTTGTAGGGATGGAAAAGGGTCTCGTCCCCCTAAACGCAGGGTGCGTTCGCACCAAGGACATTCATGCAAATGGTTGCTGTAGCGATGTTGGGGATTAACACTACAACTGCTTAAACTATTCTCTACTTGATTCAAAGCTGATAGCCAAGTTTGGGCACTAGGGCGGAGTAAAGGGTTACTATGACCATCCTCAAAACAACGCACAAATAGCTCTTGCAAACAGGGATGTAAAATTTCCCAAGCAGGAGCTATGGGAGATGGCTTGTATGGCACTGTGTGCTTTTGACTATAGGTAAAATGACCGGCAATAATTCTCGCTTCATAGGGTGGTGGTTCCCCTTCATTTTGAAAAATGCCGGCAAATGGGTGAGTGCCTTCCATTAACATTTGGAATAATAGCACCCCCAATCCAAATAAATCGTGGACAATTGCTCGATCGTGTTGGGCAAAAGTTTTATTTTGTAACTCTGGAGGGGTAAATTCTGGTTTCCCAACTTCGCAACGAAAAATTATATCGCGATTTGGATCCTTAACCTGAAAGGAGTCTGTATCAACTAAAGTTACTAAGGCGGTGTCACTCACCAGAATATTGGACTCGTTGACATCACCTACGCAATATCCACTATTATGTAAAGCTGCAAATGCAGCAGCTAAATTGCGGGCAGCACGGATTAAATACTGATAATTAAATAAAGGACAATGTTGTCGCCTGGTAAGGGGATTATAAAAGTCTATTGCCGGACGCATTCCCCGAATCCGAGGCATTAAAAAGCCAATAATTTCCTGCTTGCCATCTGCCGAGCGCAAAAGTTCACAGGGCCAAGCAATAGAAATATGTCCCACACTAGCCATCGGATTTTCTGGAGGATGGGCAAGCATCGCTTGGAGTTTACGCGCGTGCTGTTTTGTCGGCTTATGATATACCTTTGCCACTAAATTACTATCAGTGGGTACTGTATACACACAAGCTTCTCCACCACGCCCCAAGCTGACGCTAAGGTTGAGAGGAATAATTTCTTGGTTAGTCAGACAACGTAGTACCTGCACGTTCCTTAGTATGGTTATTGTTTACGGGCAAAGGATTGGGCAATGGGCAAAAGCTGATCACTTATTTAAAGCCGCAAGGATGAGGGTTAAATCATCATCTGTTCGTTGGGTGATTTTATCTGAACACAAAAATTTTACCAGTTGTTCCCTTGCCACTGTTTGATCCTCTGCTGCATTCACAAAGTCAAATAGGGGGGAGAAGAAGGGATTATGAGGTTCACCCGCAGCCATATTCATGGCAAGCATTTGCAGTCCGTCGGTGAGAATACCAACATTGACTATAGTTTGCCGGCAGATTTTCACCTGTGTTGTATCTAAAGCATCAACGGTGGTCAAAAATGTGGTTTGATTAATATATTCACCCCGATCTGGAGTAGTCAGTGCGATGAGATTTCCTTCTAGGTCTTTGGCTACTGCCATACCATCACCTATTTGTGCCACTGCTGCCATTTCTGGGGTGGCAATGGTGATGATTAAGGTCGTGGCTAAATCCTGAGGTTTAGCATCACAAGATACCGCCTCCTCTTCTACAGCTTGTATGCAGGCTTCAATGGCATTCCTTAACAGCGTAAGCACCGCTGCCTCATCCTCCAAGATTTCGCGATTAACATTCTGGGTAGAAATGTATTTGATGGCAGTTTCCACTGCCACCATTGATCCTATCTTACCTAATCTTGCTGAACCAGCACCATCAGCAGCAGCTGCCAATAAAACGCTATCTGGCAATGTTTGCCAGTGATGAGCATCCTGACACAGTTGGGAGTTTTTAACATGACTGGTTCCACATACAGAGGCAGCTACTACCTGCCAATAAGGTATCTGTGTTGAGATTGTCATAAAATGGTTTTTTAACAGCTGGGTGAATAACTAGTGCCGTTGCGCGTCCGTCAAAAGTACGGTGTTCTCTAACTTTGACGTTTTATCAATGGTTGGTTTATTTCCGCGCCCACTCTACTAGTACAATTAGACACAAAGAAGACAAAGATAAAATTACGGTAGATGCAAAAACAGAATAATACAGGCTTTTTAATGATTATTTTGGTTAGTTTATTTTCCTAGTTGCTATACCGAAAAATCAATTCAGTATTTCAGACAGGAGATTAAATTAAATAAACTCAGTTTCTGGGGATCAATTGGCATACTAGTACATCTGATTTTACTTCAGTTGCACTAGTATCCCTAATCCCATAATAGTCCCCACCCAAACATCACCACTACACCGTTCCCCAACCAATGGGTGGTAGAGCCACCTGCTCATCTATTTGAGAATGGGATACTGCCGACATACTAGCCGACAACCACACAAACATTTCGATGAAGTTTAACCCTTTGAGCTTTAAGGGAGTTCTGACAGCTATTTGACTCAAACGTGTCATATTGGCATTCTCTACACCTACAGAAAAAAAGGCAACACGTTTATTGGCTTCATCAGTTTGTAAACGCTGTGCCGCTTGCTCAACGACTTGATCTAATTCTCCTTGGGGTTCCCCGTCGGTAATCATAAATATCCAAGGACGATAATAAGCAACGCCATTGGCTCGATATTGTGCCTTGCGCTCCTGGATCATGTCTAAGGCTTTATGAATGCCTGAACCCATATTAGTCAACCCTTGTGCCGTCAAAATTGGCGGCTGGAATTGATCGGCAGTCACAAAGTCTTGCACTACATTTACTGTACTATCAAAAGTGATTATTGCTACCTCTACCCGCCGGGAAGCAAGAGAGTTATTAACTAATTCATCTTTAAAGCTCAATAATCCTTGATTGAGAGCTTCAATAGCTTCTCCGTGCATGGATCCAGAGGTGTCTAGTAGTAGTACACAAGGACAGCGCGGTTCAGGATTCTCCGCGAATTCCACTACTTCATCAAGTTGTAATGTGTCGGGCATAACTTCTTGTGTTATGTTAAACGCCAAAGCTTAATCTTCCTTTCTCTCAAAAGTATATGTTGAAATACCCATAGTGGCTACAACAATGGTTCGGGTAATAAATCATTTCCTCCTTTGTTAAGTGGATAGAAGATAATCGTCCCTCACAGTCAAATCCCACAACCAAACATGAAAATATCTCGAGTACGGCTCCCATACCTAAGCTATCAACCGTCAACCGTCAACTATCAACTCCTAACTAATTGATTGCGGAAAATAAATGGAAATACCCACTAAGCAGGAATCAATCTATGGGATTTGGGAGTCAAAGTTGTTTGTGGGGGTATATTCACTCAGATAGTTTGGAGGAAAAAATGGTTGATCTAGGTGAGGCATAAACCTGATAACTCCATATTTCAAAATATGTATATCACACATATAACAAGATAATATGTTTTTTGGTTCTGCTTTTTCTTAAAGATTTGATGTAGAAAATGCAGCCTGAAAATGAAATTAATTCATGGTCAAGAATACAAGCAAATTCAAAGCTATCAGGATGCCAATAGTTTAGTAGTTATAAAATTTATATAACTCTTACATTTGCACCTAACTCCTGATTGATTTGTCAAAATTTAAACTTAATTCAGTGTAATTAGTTTACAAAAGTCATTATTTACCCATATCCTTAGGAGAGGATGACTGGGTAGTTCATGACCAAAACACATGACTGACAGTAGCTATTATTAGTCATTCCTTGTTGGTTGGGGTTGTAGCTAATCTTATAGTTTATTCACGTAGTTCTTTTGATTCATACTTACGCGCATCTTAGTATAGCAAATAACACCATACCCTGGACAATTGTTAAAAAATTTGATCAATTATTAAGGTTTAAATTTCTTTTGATTAGAGTATGACAAAAATAATTATCTTTTTGCAAAATATTGCAAAATTTGGGTAAAAAAGGTTGTTTATCTTATTTACCGACTAATTATTACTGCCTGCTTGCACTAGATATCTTAAAATCTTTTTCATAATATGTTACCAACTGACAATAATTTAAGAATATCTTTAGAAAATATTAATTATGGTACCTTTAAAAATTTACGACCTGTAGGTCTACTCAGACAATTAGCCAATTGTCATGAAAGCACTTGTTTGCAAGTATTGAGCAATCGTGTTTCTTGGTCTATTTACTTGGAGCAAGGAAGCATAATTTACGCAACAAATTCCGTAGAACCGCTCGATCGCTTAGAAAGACATTTACGTCGTCTAGCGATGCAAATTCCCACATTGCCTAGTGAAGTTTACCTGCAATTGCGATTAATGTTTGCAGAAAATTTCCACAGTCAAATCATAGAACATCGAGAATATCAAGGAATTCACTGGTTGATTGAACAACAATATTTCTCGATAGAAGAAGCAGCTTTGTTGATTCAAGAAATGGTGAAAGAAACGATCGAATCATTTCTGTTAATCCAACATGGTAGTTATGAACTGACAAATCAGCTACATACTATTCCGAAAATTTGCGGTTTGAATGTCACAAAAATTATTAAACATTGTCAAGAAAGATTACAATTGTGGCGATTAATGGAGACAAAAATATCATCTCCCTATCAGCGTCCATATTTATGTCATACAATTCCCAGCACAACAATAAATTTAATAGATGAATTAGACGTAACTCATTGGATGAAAGGGTTTAGTATTCGTCATCTGGCTGTAATTAGCAATCGAGATGAATTAGAATTAGCTGGTAATATATATCCTTATGTTGTTCGGGGAGAAATTATACTACATGAGCCAGATCCACCCTTTGATAAGCTACCCAAGATAGTTGCAGACCAACCGGAAACCAAGTCTGTTTTTATTGATCCAGAAAATTATCCTATGACTAATTCTACTCCACTGGTAATCAAAGCTGAGAAAAAACAATTGGTAGAAATACCCCAGGTATCTGAACCAGAACAACCAGAACCACAGTCAATCACTACCGTGGGAAATTCTGACTCTGATCACGATTTGATTACCCCCCTAGAATTGGATAGACAAAAAGTACACACAATTGTTTCTGTAGATGATAGTCCCATAATTTTGCAACAAATTAGTCACTTTTTGAAAGATGATATTTTTTCTGTTGTCACCATTAATGAGCCGGTAAAAGCTCCGATATCCATTATTCGCTATCGTCCAGATTTGATTTTACTGGATTTGAATATGGCAGAGATGGATGGATATGAATTGTGTCGGTTGATACGTAATAATTCTATGTTTAAAAATACACCGATTGTGATGGTAACTGCAAACAAAGGAATTATCAATAGGGTCAAAGCTAAAATGTCAGGAGCCTCTGGATTTTTTCCCAAGCCATTTAGCCGTGTGGATTTATTAAAAATGGTGTTTACTTATTTAACTTGACCAAAAGTAAGTAATAAGTAATAAGTAATAAGTAATATACTGGAGTTTAGACTAGTAAGGGGTGCGAAACTCCAAAATATAGCGGTTCCTACTCAAATGAGGTACTCACCTCAGGGTGCCAATGATTATTTAGATTGAATTGAAAATTAAGTTGTCAGAGTGGAGAATAATCAGAGATTTTATTCCTTAATCAAGATTTACTTGAGCCTCTTCGCCCAGGAAGATTTACTTGATGCAGATTTATTGGAGATGGTGGCAAAAGTAGCTAAACAAGCTACGTCAGAGGGAGATGAGAGAATTAAAGCTTGGGTACCCAGTCTCAAAGAGCAACTCAGGGAATTGTTAAAACAGGAAGATCAGACAGAGGGAAAACAATGTATTGATGATTTAGGAAATATACTACAGGATTCAGAAGGATACTTAGAATTTTTACTAAATGTCATACAAATGATCGCACAAACAAGTAGCGATCCCCAGGTCGTTTATCCTTTATTATCCCAGAATATAGATAAACTCGACGAGCATTTCATCGTAGTATTAAGTTACTGGTTCGTCACCACTATCGAAGAGGCAAGCACCAATGAGGCAGAATATATGGCAGCTTTAGTGGTGGAATTTAGTAATTTGATTAAGCTGTTTCCCATGGCTGACAAAAGGGTGAATTTGGAAATTGCCATCACAGGCTATGAGCTGGTTTTGGATACCTACCAAAGGTTAGATTTGTGGGTTGAGTGGGCCATAGTGCAAAATAATCTCGGTCTTGTTTATGCTGAGAGAATTATGGGGGACAGGTCAAAGAACCAAGAAAAAGCACTCGCAGCTTACCATCATGCTTTAACAGTCAGAACTAGGGCAGAGTTTCCCCAAGATTGGGCGATGACCCAGAATAATTTGGGTACAGTCTATGTTGAGAGAATCATGGGGGACAAGGCAGAGAACCAAGAAAAAGCACTCGCAGCTTACCATGATGCTTTAACAGTTAGAACTAGGGCAGAGTTTCCCCAAGATTGGGCAATGACCCAGAATAATTTGGGTACAGTCTATGTTGAGAGAATCATGGGTGATAGGGCAGAGAACATGGAAAAAGCGATCGCAGCTTACCATGATGCTTTGCAAGTCTATACCCCAGATGTATATCCCTGGGATTGGGCAATGACACACAATAATTTAGGAGATGCCTACCATGATCGCATTTTAGGAGACAAAGAGAAAAATATCCAAGCTGCGATCGCGTCTTATAATCAAGCTTTACAGATTTATAGCGGGTGTGGTCAAAAGTAGTTGGTGGGTGAGCGATCGCTATCTAGCCCAATCCATTTTTTGATTATCATTCTTATTCAGGGGATGAACCAATAAGTGTGAAAATGGGTCAGAAATATGGGAGTGTCTTCAACAGAGATCAAATATGTTGCGACACTGCCATGAATCAAGATTACACTGATATTATCCAACGCTTAAGTCAACTACTTGATCAAGCGATCGTAGAAAGAGAAGTAAATTTATCTGATGGCGTAAAACAACTAGATGGGGAGGTAGCCAAACTATTACGTTTGTTAGGGTTGCAAGTGATGTCAATGTTGTTAAATAAATTGGCACAGAAATTGACGCAAGAAGCGAAAAAGACAGGTTTTGTTATCCACCGCAGTTTGAAAGCCACATACTCGGTAATTTTTGGCATTGTAGAAGTCTCCTCTCCCTACTTGTGGAATAAACGAGAACGTCGAGGAAGTCGCCCAGTCAAAGAAAAGTTGGGAATTGAACATGGGGAACGCTCAATAACTGTGAAGCGAGCTTTAAACGAAGAGTTGGGCAGTTCCACTAACAAACATTCCGACACTACGGACCCCTGCTACTACTCCTGCTACAACTTTCATGTCAGGATTTTCAGTCGTTTTGGCAAAATAAATATAAAAAAAATTAACAATTGATAATACCTGAAAAATTTCAAGGCTTATATCAGAGACTTTTTGAGCATTTTGATTTTTAAGTTCTGGCCAATTCTCCCAAGTAAGTACAGCACCCCAAAATCCAAATGATGTTACTGCAAGCGAACCAATAAATCTCATTACATTTTTTTGACCGTATTTAAAAGCTTGCCCTCTACGATATGAGTATCCATCAATGCATAGAAGTATTGTATATGATGAAAGCATTACTATTGGCTTAGGAGGATTTTTCTCATTGATTATATAAACGTCTAGGCAAACAAAAAGTACAGAAAACAATCGTATGGTACGATCGATTACTATCGGCCCTAAAGATAAATCATGTTGTTGTTGTCTTAGAGCTTCTTCAGGTTGGATGTTTGGCTTTTGCAAAGTTTTAGATACTGAATATAAAAAACTGACACACCTGAACCATCTAGCTATACCAATAAAAATATGGATTAATCTGTTGTCATCTTCCTTTTTTGTGTCGTCTTCCTTTTTTGTATCATCTTCCTCTGCTAAAAAATCAACTTTGTTTGCATTAGCAATAGGATTCTCTGAAAGATTGAAAATTTTGAAAATTTTGCTAACATCCTTTTCAAGTTGGGTTTGACTGAGGATGTTCATAGGTGCTTTACCCAATATGATTTTACTGGCAACAGTAGCAGGAATAGCGATTAACAAGCAAGTGAGGTCAAGCATGGTGAGATCACTACCTGAAATATCCTTGTAAAGTGCTGAGAAAAAGGGGATAGTAATTTCAGCATTCAAAGCCTCTTTGGTATCTTCAATAAAGGATGTAATGGCATCAAGTACTATATCCACTATTTTCTGGAGAATATCTAAAGCTAAAGCCGCTATAGTATCCAAAAGGTAGGTTGCATATGCTCCAACAGTAATTTTACCCTCCACAAACTCGATGGATTTATCATAGATATTATTCAACTCCTTTTCTATATCCTCTACTTCTTCTTTAATCGCATTCCAGATGTCATCAAGCAAAGAGGCAGGAGCAGCATTTTGTAAGGAGACAGGAGCATTTTCTAAGGATGTGTCCTCCCCCATAGAGCTATGGTTAAGATAGTGCATTTTAGAACCAACCCAGGTAATTCTCGGATCTGCCTTATCATCGGGAGCCTCATCTACTTTTTGAGCCATATCGTCAATGGTAAAATCCAACCCTTTTACCAATTCCGGATGTCCAAGTTTTTTTTGTGCTTCATCTACCCAGTTGTCAAAAGCACCTTTTATCTGCTCCACATTATTTGCCATGCCATCAAAGCTGCTATTTACCATTGCTTTGAGAGCATTTTTAGTCTCGATAATATCCCCCCATTCAAAGAGGAAGGCAAGATATTCGATCAAATCTTTAAAGAAAATGTAGATTTTTTTAAATAATAATTCTAGCGTATAATAAATTTCTTGAGCTGTTTCTAACACAAAATGATAGACATCTTCGCCGATTTTTATCACCGCGTTTACTATTTTGTTTACTACTTTGCTCTCTATTTTTATTAGAACATCTACTGCTACTGCCTCATGTACTGCACCATCTAACCAATGGATGACACTACCAAACGTATGTCCGAGATCGCTAAAAAGACTTCCGTCGTTAAAGTTGGCATTTGCTACATCTATTCGATTGCCTAATAAGGTATTAAAATGGCTGTGTGCTTCATCACTTTCTTTGTATTTCACACCACTTTCTGGAGAAATACTAATGGCAAAGCTGTCTACAGGACTATTTTTTAACGAATTGGATGCCCCTTGTGTGTTCAAATATTCAGAAGCATCAATCAAGCTTTGTATGCCCTTAGCGGCATTATCTAAGTCGCTATCTGTATACTGTTTATCTGTGGGAAGCAGTGGTTCTCCATTTTGCTTTTTGGCATTTTTTAAATCACTTCCTGTTTTTAAATTATTTTTGAGGGTTTGAATGGCATTTTTCGTCAGATTTATTTCCAATTTGTCTTCTAAAAAAGGTGCCTCAATATAAATATTGGGAGCGGAGATGGAGTTTACTTTATTGACGATAAACAGCGTCCCTGTAACATCTAAAGTAATGTCTGCATAATTCTCCTCGTCTAATTGATAGCTTGCACCATTTAAACTTAAATAAGCGGGCGAAGACGACCAAACTTTGATAACAGAACCTTCAAATCCTTTGTCCATTTTCTTACTGTGAAACTGAACTTGTAAGGTGTAAGAATTTATTTTTTTTGCTTTGCCTACATCATTAATGGGGACATTGCCCGTTTTCCAGAGGGTATCCTTATCTGCTTGCCAAAAATGCGTCAGTTGATCAGAAGAGTCAATTAGAAATAAATGATTATTAATATTTGCCCCCCTGACACAATCAAATTGTTTTACATCGGGTTTCATGGAGATAGGAGCTGCCCATTTGGTACTATAGTCGTTGGATGAAGGGTCATAATATTGATTGGTGATGAAATACAAGCTCTTATGTTGTCCTTTTGTTTCCCCAATTACCCAAATTGACATATAACCATCTTTTTGGGTGGCTTCAATTTTTTCAAAATTAATTTCACTTGATTCATCAGCAATGGTGATATGAGAATCATCAGGGCTTTCAAAAAGATAAATTCCTTTGGTGGTACTGGTAATTAGCTGATTATTTCCTTCATCGTCAAGTACTAAAGTAAAATCGTTGACTGTTCCGGGTGGCTCAAAACGGTATTTACTTGTTTTGTGATAATCAAGATCAGGAAAGCTTTGAAATAACATGGTTCGATCGTTGCCTACCTTATAAAGTAAAAATACGCCCTGATCCATGTATACTGTGCCAAGTTCTATAGCAATTACTTCTGTGGCATTTTCAGGGAGATGGTATTCCTGTGTCCCTTTAGCATCAATCGTATAATAGGCTGCATCCTCACCAGCCTTCTCCGTAGCAATAAGTGAAATATCTCCCAATACCTCTACTTGATTAATGATTGCCTTAGGGTCGGTTGCCTTAGGGTCGGTTGCCTTAGGGTCGGGTATTGTATACGATTTCCAAAAATCGCTAGGCATATTCTTGAAATCAATAGATGAGAGATAAGCTAATTGGGATCGGCAAAATTTAGGGTTTCCTTTATCGTCTATTATCCCTATTCCTATACAGAATTTTCCTGAGTTGTCTTGGTAAACATCAAAGGCGGTAACTTTTCCTAAATTCTTGGAAAGATTGTACTGTACCCAACCGCTAGGGGTGTTATTTTCTGATAGGATAATGTAAAGGGAATCATCACTACCTATAGAAAAAATTGCCGGGTTATTGTTTTGATTTATTGCCTCAAGATGAACCTTGGCATCCACTGGCAAGGCTGCCACGTAGTTTTCCATGAGTTCGCTTGAAAAGGCATAGGTAACCTCTTCTTTAGTGGGGGCTAAATTTTGTAAATTCATTGTGTTTAATATTAGTTTTGTTGATTATTTTGTTCCAGGGGCATAGGATACTTGAAATAGTACTGGATTATCCGCTACGTTATTGTTAGTATAAAGCTGGATGTTTTTGAAGGTATAGAGTTGCCCTAGAGGCAAAATGATTTGGTTGTTATTTATACTGTTGATATCATTCTGCAGATTGTTTATAATATTAGTTGCAACCGATTGAATTTTGTAAATTTGCTCATGCATGTCTTGAGTAATATTTTTGACTTTAACAACAAACAAATTCCCCACTGCACTTTTTGCTACAGTTTTTACTACTTGAGTTGATATATCATCCGGTTTTTTATACGATTCCCTGTCGTAACCAAGTTGAGGCATCTCAAGAGGACTCAAATCTATTAGCATTTTCCCTTGTGTACATGGTTTAATGTTAATTTCTACGATTCCAGGATGGCCAAGTTTTCCATCAGGTCCTTCGGCATAATTTCCATTTGTAGAAAGCCAATATTGATAGTCAACAACTTCCGAACCCCGCAAGTTCTTGTTGGAGATTTTGGAATTCAAACTATATTCAATAGTACATTTTAATTTTATTCCATCAGAATCAGGAGTATTATTTGTAAGCGTTATATTTGAACAAATTTTAGTATTTATTTGTTGATGCCCCTCAGAACTTGTTTTAGATTTAGTATCCGATAAGTACCATTTTTGATTGTCTTCAATAAATCCAGATGAAGTGTCAAATCCCTCAGTGATAGTCTTTTCTATATCTTTTATAAACTTTTCTATGAATACATCAATGAATAATTTATAATCAATAGCAAAAATACCATCCAAAGCAGGAACACTCATATCCGCTTTTTCCAGCAAACTGTTAGGCAATATGCCGACATCTTGAGATTCAGGAAAATCCTTTCCATCATTCATCATAAGAAAATTAAATGCTCGAAGTTTTGGATTGTCATTATGAGAAGTTGAAAACCTCAAAGAAGTAGGCTGGAACAATGCTTCGGGAGCATCTTTTTTCTTAACTTTTACTGCATAGCCAAGGATATAAGGATTGTCTTTCTTGTTTTTTCCTAAAAATTTAAAATAGTCTTCAACAACATTTTGAAGGTGTGTTGTCATAGAAGGATTAAAATGACTTTCATCTTTATCGAAATCTGAGATATTAGCATTTTCAAAGTTTAAAAACAAAGACTCCATGGTAAAGTCGGATATCCCTAAACCTAAGTTCTGTATAACTTCCTCGGCTTGATCTTTTGCTTCTTGCGTTAGAATTTCTTGTTTACTATTTATTTCAAGCCGTCCAACAGGTACATTAAAAGCGTAAACATTTCCTTCTAAATCATAGCTGTCTAGCGGTTGGATACTATCCGAGGCGTACAATAAGGTTCCTTTCTTGAATGTGATTTTAAAAAGTAATTTTTTTGGCTCTCCTTTTAAAATAGTAATTGTTGGAGGATCTATTTGTGCATCCAAACCATAATCCCAAAGCTTGCCTGATTTTTTTTCTTCAGCTAAAGCTTTAGCAAATTCTTCATATTGGCCCTGTTTAAATAATTCTGCAATATGATTTTGTGCTTCTTCCCACGTATTCCATGTTTGTTGAAAATCAGAACCTTCTTGGGTTTTTATAGTATAAGTAGGAGGCTTAGGAGGCTTATCATCTGACTTATTTACTCTCACAAGCAATTGAAAATTATCCTTTATTATTTTTTTGTGATAAAGTTTTTTAAACTGATGATTAATCGTATCTTCTGATATGGCTAATACCATATTACAATCGCCTAAAATCTTATCAGTATTTCCATTCATAATCATTAGATTTTAAATTTTACTTTTTTAATTTGTTCGACGAAATTTCATAAACTGGCAACAATAGCGAATTCTTTTTGACCAGTTTTCTAAATCTAAGTCCGGATGCTCCTCGGTATAACCATCAAACATCAAAGCCACCTGATCAGCTCTTTTCTGAAGTCGGTTCCAATGTCTATCTCGTGGACTAGCATCTGATAATAGGGGATGCCCAGAGCCCAAGGCTGAGGAAATAGGATACTCTGAAATGTCGCAAGGCTCAATCCCAAGTTGTTCAGCATGAGTCAACATATCTAAACCAAAAGTTCATTCTCATCCTCGACTAATTCAGCAGGCAGTGCTTTAGGAGAGGTCTCAGTTTCAGATTTAGCAGATTGATTCAGGCGAGGTTCAACTTGTTTGACTAATTTTTCAACCAAACTCCCTAATTGAGCAGACACGACATCGTCAGATAGGGAAACCCATTAAACAATTCGTAATTCGTAATTCGTAATTACGTTTTGTAATGGGGATTTAAACCCCAACACAAAACAAACAACCCGTAGGGGATGGGGTTTTAAACCCCGCTTGAGTATAGATCAAGAATTCTGAAATCTGGTAGTAGAACCGACAAAAGACTAGCAACATTACCGAATTGACAGGTGCAATCCTCAGCACTACGTAAGCTGGGCTAAATTGTGCCATAAATTACTTTCTATATGCGGTTTTAACTAATAGAAATAATTTCATGTCAGCTAGTTAACTCTTGCAAGTTACTCGCAGAATGCCATTCAGATATCCATCTCTTAAATAATCATAACACTGACAACTTGACAGATGTATAATTTATGACTCAACAGTCTGAATCTAACCCCTCCTTAAAAAAATGTCAAGACTGTCAAAAAAATTGATAGCCAATAAAATAGTCCTGATCACTTGCTGTACAGCTAAATTGTATCAGTTGAAAACGTCAAATTGTTGTAGTGCGGGCCGGGAAGCCCGCGTCCGACATACCAATTAAATACACCACAGCTTATTGTTTAAGGAGTCTGTGTGTCTCCCATCTCCTGTTTAACTTTTTCTTCTACTATTTGTTTGACTTTTTCTGGTGTAATTGTCTTATTAAGTTCACTTTCAACTACTGTATTTATCTCATTTGTGACTTTTTCTTTCACTTCTTTTTTTACAGCTTGGCTGACATTTTTTTTGATTTTTTCATCAATTTTTTCAGTAGTTGCATTCGCAGCTTCTGTCGCAGCTTTTTTAACTTTTTGTTCTACAGCTTCTACTTCTTGTTCACCTTCTCTTTTGACAATTTTAACCGCATCTTCCGCAGCTTGTTCAACTTGTTGTTCTACGGCTTTTACTTTTCTATCACCTTCTCTTTGTACAGTTTTGACACCTTCTGTGATGGAGGCTTGTAATATGCCAAAAAAGGCGGTATTACCTGATAAAGCAATAACGATGGAGATAACAGCAGTTAATAGGGGATTATTAAATTTTTGTTGATTATCGTTTTCTGAATCGAATTTGTCCTTAACTTGTTTATAAATACGATGGGCATATATCTCTTCTGTATCTAGTTTCTGAAGTAAATCCTTGAGTTCTCGATTTTCTTGGGTTAAAGCTGCAACTTCTTTTTCTAAAGCAGTCATTCTATCTGCATGTTCATCGAATCTGGATGAGTTGATATTGCTGTCATTCATTTTTCTGGTTGGATAAATGCAAATTGGTCAAATATCAGGTGAGCATACCTATTGGGTATTTATTCTTGCCTATGTACAGTGGTAAATTACCTTAAATCTAGTCTGAAGTCTATAAGTTAATTATTTATCATCTATCCCCAATAATTCGTTAAGATAATGTTATTAAGTAACTGGATAAAATAAAATATAAAACCTCACTCCTTTGCTTAACCCTTTTTGCCACTTCGGAAAAATAAAAATTAATGTAGGTTGGGTGGAACAGAGTGTAGACACAACAGCTCTTAATTTTAACTCCTAACACTGAACTCCTAACACCGAAATCAGGTTAGAGTAGCCCAACAATACCAATGTCTTCGGGTGTTGGGTTTCCCTATCGCTCAACCCAACCTACCATTCTGATTCATTAGCCCTTTGACAATCCAAAATCCAAAATCCTATCACTTCGTCTGAAAGATATTCTGCACCATTTTTTTCTCCAAACTCGCCGCTACTCTGTCTAATTCCTCAACTTCACCACTATCTAATTGCCAACCCAATGCACCAATATTCTGCTGTGCCTGTTCTATATTTTTGGCTCCAGGAATAGGAATAGTACCTTTGCAAATACACCAATTAATAGCTACCTGGGACATGGTTTTATGTCTAGATTCTGCTATATTTTGCAAACAAGATAAAAGGGGTTGTGCCTTGGGTATTAATTGCTTAAACAGGAAATTACGAATACCTTTAGGGTACTTACTCTGATCTGAATATTTACCTGTTAAAATGCCCAATCCTAAGGGACTGTAGGCAATCAATTTGATCCCCAAATTATCGCATACTTCTTTTAAACCCAGTTCTGTCACAGGATAGGTAGACAGCAATGAATACTGGACTTGGAGAGTTGTAATGGGAATACCCCGTTCCATAAATCTTCTATATACCCATTGCAATCTTTTGGGTCCATAGTTAGATAATCCCACACCCTTGACCAATCCTTGCTGATAAAGGTCAGCTAAACCATCTAATAATGCTCCTTCCTGCCAAGGTGCATAATTAGCTGTAGACCAGTGCATTTGTACCAAATCCACATTTCTCCCCAGTCTTTGGGCAGAGGACTTGCAAGCATTCACCATCGATTGGCGGGTTAATCTCCAGGGATAAGCAGCTAGCTTGGTAGCAATGCAAATATTTTCTTGGTTTACGCCTTGATATGCTTTGGTGAAGCGTCCTAAAAGTTGCTCGCTACGCCCATTTAATTTACCCGTACCGTAGGAATCTCCCGTATCAAATAGGGTGACACCATTGCTAACACAGAGGTTAAACACCCCTTGTAACTGGTCATCCATGCTTTCATCGTATCCCCACAGTAGTCGGTTCCCCCATGCCCAAGTTCCACAACCCATGATTGGTAGGGAGAGTTTTTGGCTAGTCTGCATATTTATCCCGGAAAAAATTACCGAATAATTCTTACTCTACCTCACCCTCGCTTTTTGCTATGCAAAAATCTTTCCCTCTCCTTATTAAGGAGAGGGATGTCCACTTTTGTTATGGTGAGGTTTTCTTTATTAATATTAGGAATTCGATGAATTATAAGGACGGCTAGCTGAAAACCCCGAAATGAAAACTACAAATCTTCTTGGATTTGTAGTTTGAGGGTCGTTTACGTCGGGGATGAAAGCTGCTATCAAGCCTTTAGGCTTGAGTGATTTTGTCATTAAAGATGTTATCATTGAGTAATCAGTACAAGATTTAAAAACCTACCCCCGGAATGGGGGAAAGTTTACCCCCGAAAGAAGCACCGAGGAGATATCAGCACGCCCTTGTGGCAAACGTGTTGAGCCTGGGAACCTGAGATATCAGGATATTAAGGCAGTGATGCCTTAAGAATCGACCTGTCTTTAGTCCGGAGAGTGTCAATTTACAGATAAGTAGGAAGAACCTGTGGCAGTACTCAAGAAACCACAATCTGGTTGAGAAGTGGCAGGAATAGTGACAGGTGTGGGTATAGTGGAATTCCCCCCATCAAATTTTGATTGACATAAGACAGAAATGGTTGTATAGTCACCGCTACCATTCATTGGGCTGTGAGAGACTATTCCTCCATAGTGTTTGAGAGCTCCTTTTGTAGATACGCCCCCATTGACCACAGCATTAACACCACTGGGGAAAATGGTATATGTATAGTTTTGTGTTTGGGATGAAATACCAACGCTTAAATCAGATAGTTGAGTAGCAAAGCTGTCATTTTCCAAATAATAAGCTTGTTGAGAACGGTTCATGGCACTTACATTTTGCTTTGCCTCAGACTGTTTACTTTTTTTTGCTATTCCCAGAAAAGAAGGGAGTGCAATTGTAAACAACAGAGAAGCAATCATCATGACAACCAGAATTTCTATTAGGGTAAAACCTAAATCAGTTGTCTGTGAAGTTTGTGGTAGAAGCTTGACTGTGAGCTTGGTTTTCATCACTATAGCTGCTGGCGTTGTTAAGCAATTAAATTATTTTTTGAGTAATAAATTACTCACTAATAGCCAAAAAGTTATGTATAAGCACGACACTTATGTCTGTTATATATATAGGAACCAGGGAATAGGGAACAGGGAATAGTAGACTTTCAAAGGGTTTTGAAATTTATAAATGTCCGCGCCCTAAATGCGTAGTGCTATAACTTTTATACATAACTTACCCAGATGCCGCGATCGCATTGCACTACTGCAATAATCTTGACCAAAATTTAATATATTCTAGGTGGGACAAAGTAGTCATAATCCTGTTGATATAAGGATTTTATTAAATCAAGAATTAAGTATTTAAAATTACTTCGTCAAAAATTTATCCTTGAATGATAGTTTTCCGGGGTTCGTGGGTATCCTCTTAAACAAGAGCTTTTAAGGTTGACAGATGGCTAGTGCTGAGAAAGAGTATATGCTGGCTCGCCAGAAGCGATCGCAGCGAAAAAGAAAGATTGTTGGATGGGTATCGCTGGTCTCTTTTACTGGTTCTATGACGTTTGCGGCGGTTCCCGCCATTAAAGAGGCTATTGAGAGCAGTACATCATCAAAATCACAGTCCCAGGCTGTGTCTGTGGAATCTTCTTTAAAACAACGCGCGTCAGGCTTTGAGTTAGTTTTACAGCGAGAGCCGGAGAATAAAACTGCTTTGGAAGGGTTGGTGCGTTTGCGGTTAGCTCTTAAAGACGAAAAAGGTGCGATCGCTCCTTTGGAAAAGTTAGTGGAATTACGACCTGATAGGGAAGATTACAAGTCTGTGTTGAAGCGGTTGAAGAAGGTTAAACAAGACGAGCAAAAACAGTCCCCATCTCAGGCAAAGTAAAGTTCTTTAACTAAAATCTGTATTCAAAATATATTTAATCCAACTAATTAGACAATGTTTAATGGTAAATCGATTTTAATCACGGGTGGTACTGGCTCCTTTGGTAAGCAATTTGTGAAAACAGTTCTCAGCCGATATCAACCACAGAAGCTGATTGTTTATTCACGGGATGAGCTGAAACAGTATGAAATGGCACAAGAGTTTAACTCTCCCGTCATGCGTTATTTTATCGGAGATGTGCGCGATCGCGATCGCTTGCGTATGGCTATGCGAGATGTGGATTATGTCGTCCATGCAGCAGCACTCAAGCATATCCCTGTGGCTGAGTACAATCCAATGGAATGTATTAAAACTAATATCAATGGGGGTAACAATGTCATTGATATGGCTATTGAGCAAGGAGTAGAGAAGGTAATTGCTCTGTCTACAGATAAGGCTGTTAACCCAATTAACCTTTACGGTGCTACTAAATTAGCTGCTGATAAATTGTTTGTAGCAGCAAATAATATAGTGGGTAAAATGAACACTCGTTTTGCTGTAGTACGTTATGGCAATGTAGTCGGTTCAAGAGGCTCAGTAGTACCTTTCTTTCAAAAATTAGTCCGGGAAAAAGCCTCTGAGATACCCATTACTGACCCCCGCATGACTCGTTTTTGGCTCACACTCCAAGGGGGTGTGGATTTGGTATTGCAGGGTTTTGAACGGATGTACGGGGGGGAAATCTTTGTACCGAAGATTCCCTCAATGAAAATTACCGATTTAGCTGACGCATTAGCACCGGGAGTACCCACCAGAATTATTGGTATTCGACCAGGGGAAAAACTCCACGAAGTTATGTGTCCAGGGGAATCTTCCCACTTGACTTTGGAGTTTGGTGATCATTACGTAATTACACCTACTATTGAATACAACCATCGGGTTGATTATACCTGTAATGCTTTAGGTGAAAAAGGAGTACCTGTCCCTGACGGGTTTGAGTATAGCTCTGATAAAAATACAGAGTGGCTCAAGGGTTTTGAACTGTTAGATATGTTAAAGCCATGAGCGATTATATTCCCTATGGACGGCAAGATATCAACCAAGCAGATATTGATGCTGTGGTGGAAGTCTTGCAATCTGACTGGATTACTCAAGGCCCAGCGATAGCCAGGTTTGAGCAAGCAGTAGCCAATTATTGTGGGGCAAAATATGCTGTGGCGGTTTCCAGTGCCACAGCAGCATTACATATTGCTTGTCTGGCAACAGGTTTGGGGCAGGGGGATACCCTGTGGACATCACCGAATACTTTTGTAGCTTCTGCTAATTGTGGATTATACTGTGATGCCCAGGTTGATTTTGTCGATATTAACCCCCATACCTATAACCTGAGTGTAGATGAGTTAGAACATAAGTTAGTTGCGGCAGAAAAGCAAGGTTGTTTACCCAAAGTTTTAATATCAGTACATTTTGCAGGACAATCTTGTGAAATGGAGCAGATTGCCTCTTTATCAAAGCATTATGGCTTCAAAGTGATTGAAGATGCTTCCCATGCTATTGGTGGAAGTTATCAAGGAACACCTGTTGGCAACTGTAAATTTTCGGATATAACAGTATTGAGCTTTCATCCAGTTAAGATTATCACTACTGGAGAAGGCGGGATGTTGTTGACTAATCAGGAGGAGTTGTATCAAAAACTAATTAGACTACGGAGTCATGGCATCACCCGCAATTCAGAGTTAATGCAAGGAGAATCCCATGGTTCTTGGTATTACCAGCAGCTAGAATTGGGCTTTAACTACCGGATAACAGATATTCAAGCGGCTTTGGGTGTTAGTCAAATGCAACGCTTGGATGAATTTATCTCCCGTCGGCGGTTTTTAGCTCAAAGGTATAACCAGCTACTACAAGATTTACCATTAATCATACCGTGGCAACATCCAGATACAGAATCGAGTTGGCATTTATACGTAATTCGATTAAAACTGGATAAGATTACCAAAACTCATCGGCAGGTTTTTGAGGAACTTCGTCAAGCAGGAATAGGGGTGAATTTACACTATATTCCAGTTCATACCCAGCCTTATTACCAACAATTAGGTTTTAAGTGTGGCGACTTTCCCGAAGTCGAGAAGTATTACCAGGAAGCAATTTCACTTCCCTTGTACTACGGCTTGACACAAGAAAATCAGGATAGGGTTGTAGCTTCGTTGACAGAGAGGCTGATATGAAAACTGTGATTATTGTTCAGGCGAGAATGACTTCAACCCGTCTCCCTGGCAAAGTATTAAAAAGGGTGTTAGACAAGCCTTTATTGGAATACCAAATTGAAAGACTAAGACGTGTTAAGTTAGCAGATGAAATTGTCATTGCTACAACAGTAAATGATACCGATAGACCAATTATAGAGCTTTGCAATAGTTTATCAGTTCCCTATTTTCGTGGTTCTGAAGAAGATGTATTAGCTAGGTATCATGGTGCTGCTAAAGAACATTATGCAGATGTGGTAGTGCGGGTTACTTCTGATTGTCCATTAATTGACCCCCAAGTGATTGATAAAATCATTAATTTTTATCTTGAGAATACCGATAAATATGATTATGTTTCTAATTGCTTAAAGCGTACTTACCCTCGGGGGATGGATACAGAGGTATTTTCATTAAAAGCATTGCATGAAGCATTTATAGAAGCTACAGCACAACCAGATAGAGAGCATGTCACTCCTTTTATTTACAGACATCCAGAACGTTATCGTGTGGCGGATATAGTTTATTCTGAAAATCAAAGTTCACATAGATGGACGGTAGATACTCCAGAAGATTTTGAATTGATTAAGAGAATAATTGAAGCAGTTTATCCTCAAATTCCAGAGTTTAGCTTGGAAGATTGTTTGAATTTACTACAACAATATCCTGATTGGTCAAATATTAATGCACATATAGAACAAAAGAAATATGGGGAATAACTATTAATATCAACTGTAAGTTATTGTTGGACATTATAAATAATTAGCTTGAACTATAAAATACAGGTTATATATGAAGTTAGTTATTCGGGCAGATGCATCGACACAAATAGGTACGGGTCATATTATGCGCTGTCTGGCTTTAGCTCAAGCTTGGCAAGATGTAGGTGGTGATGTCATGTTTATAATGGCAACAAAAGCACCATTACTAGAATCTAGATTAAAGTCAGAGGGAATAGAAATAGTCCACATTCCTGTTCAAATAGGAAGTGTTGAAGATGCCAGAGAAACTGTCAATTTAACTCTTCAATTCAATGCTAAATGGGTAGTGGTAGATGGTTACAATTTTGGTGGAGAGTATCAACAAATAATCAAAGATGATGGTCTGCGTCTTTTAATTATTGATGATTATGGACATGCAGAACATTACTATGCGGATATCGTTTTAAATCAGAATATTTCTGCTGATGAAGAATTATATGTAAACCGAGAACCATACACTCAATTATTACTAGGCGTACAATATACTCTCTTGCGCCGAGAATTTTGGCAGTGGTGCGGATGGAAGAGAGAAATCGCTACAGTAGCTCGTAAAATTCTGGTAACACTGGGTGGTAGCGATGCAAATAATGTGACTTTGAAGGTAATACAAGCCTTACAATTGGTGGAATTCGATGACTTGGAAGCAGTGGTTGTGGTGGGGGGAAGCAATCCTCATTATGAACAATTAAAATCTGCTTGCTTAGATGCAAAATTTCCTATCTACCTGAAAAAGAATGTAACAAATATGCCTGAATTAATGGCTTGGGCAGATGTAGCTATTGCTGCTGGTGGTTCTACTAATTGGGAACTGGCTTTTATGGGTTTACCAAGTATCATTTTAGTTCTGGCAGACAATCAAAGAGTGGCGGCGGAAAAATTATTCAATATGGGGCTAACAATAAGTTTAGGTTGGCATGAAGAAGCTAACCAATATTTAATACAAGATACGCTTACATATCTATTACCAAATAGAGACAGAAGACAAAAAATGTATCAATTAGGTCAAAGTTTGATAGATATGAATGGAGTCCATCAATTAATTAATTTTTTTAAATAGTCATAAGTTGTAAAAAGCATCAAGTAATATTTTGTTTTTTTGAGATTGCTATATAGGATAATTAAATGACGAAAGAAATAGAAAAAATTAACGTTGCTTACCTTGGTGGAATTCCAGAAATTGCAGAATTTATTTATCATAATCCTTACTTAAATTTAAAGCTCGTAGTTTGCGAGTTATCGAATAGGTATATCATGGAGAATTTTTCTATTATTAGAAATTGTAATTTTTGTGCAGCAAGCAATAATCAAGAAATATTGGATGCAATAAATATATTGAGGGACATATCAGTAATAATAGTCAGTGGATTTGGAATAATTTTACGTAAGAATATAATAAAAGAATATACTTGTTTTAATATACATTTTAGTAATTTACCTTATTATAAGGGGAGGCATCCTTTGTATTGGGCTACAGTCAAAGAAAATCTTAGCTTGGGAATAACAATACATCAAATAAATGAAGGTATAGATACAGGAAACATTATTGCTCAAAAACTATGTCCTTATTATTTTTGGGAGAACAATGACCATATATACAATAAGCTTCTACAAGAAGTACCTAATTTGCTAGATCAGTTAATTTTATTTTTAAATGGTGAAGTAAAAAGTATTGAAAATACTACTGGTTATTACTACCCACCAGTAACTACTACAGAAACAACTCTAAACTTAGATTTAGACACCCCATCAGTTATCTTTAATAAAGTTCGAGCACAATCAAGCTATGGAGGAGTAAAACTAGTATACAATAATCATTTATATTCAATTAAAAAAGTTCATTTTATTAGCTTCAACCATTACAAAAAGATTAAAGATGAAAATAAGTTAAATAGTTCCTATGTATATATAATATTAAATACTGAAAATGTTTTGATATTAACAGATTATTATATTCAGAAAACACTTAATTACAAACATGAATAACATAAAATGTGCAATAATGCAGCCTACTTATTTACCATGGCTAGGATACTTTGACTTGATAGATTGCTGCGATATTTTTGTGTTTTTAGATATAGTTCAATTAGCAAGAAGAAGCTGGCAAACAAGGAATAGGATTATGAATCCTAACAAGGATTCTTATTTAATGTTGTCTGCATCAATTTCAAAAACAGCTACAAGAGATGAACTTCTAATCAAAGATGCTGAATTATTATTTGAAAATAAATGGCATTACAAGCATATAAAAAGTATTCAAAATAGCTATACAAAAGCTAGATATATAGATGAATTATGTGATTTTTTAAGTGATTATTATAATAATCCACCAAGCAAATTAGTAGATTTGAATACATTTATAATAACAGCGATCGCCAAAAAAATAGGCATTTCCACAAAATTTTTATTTGCTAGTGAAGTGGATGGAGTGAGAGGCAGTAAAGATGAATTGTTATTATCAATTTGCAAATCTATTGATGCTGATATTTATATATCACCTATAGGATCTGCCAAATATATAGAATTAGAGGGTCAAAGCGGGGTATTTAAAAACCAATTAGTTAAATTGGAGTATCAGAATTATCATCATCCTGTATATCAGCAATTAAGCGATCGCTTTATATCTCATCTTTCAATCATAGATTTAATAGCAAATCATGGGTTTGAAAATACTTTAGAAATCGTTAGGTCAGGAAGATGTCAGCCATATAGTTCTTATGATATAAGCGATATACAATCTCTCTTAAAAATCTGAATTAGTTGCCAAATATATACTCAAAATAGAATTTCCAATGAAAGAAATTAAAATCCAAAACCAAAAAATTGGTACACACCATCCCCCTTTTGTAATTGCTGAGATGTCTGGCAATCACAATCAATCCCTAGAACGAGCTTTGGAAATTGTTGAAGCAGCAGCTAAAGCCGGAGTTAATGCTTTAAAAATTCAAACCTATACAGCCGATACAATGACTTTAGACATTGATGAAGGGGAGTTTTTCATCAATGATTCCAAGAATTTATGGCAAGGAAATTCATTATACAAACTCTATCAACAAGCTTATACTCCTTGGGAATGGCATAAATCCATATTTGACCGTTGTAAAGAATTAGGAATCATCGGTTTTAGTACTCCCTTTGATGCCACTGCTGTTGATTTTCTCGAATCTTTAAATGTTCCTTGTTACAAAATAGCCTCTTTTGAAAATATAGATTTACCTTTAATTCGCAAAGTTGCCAGCACAGGTAAACCGATGATTATCTCAACTGGTATGGCGAACATTGCAGAACTAGATGAAACAGTTCGCATAGCCAGAGAAGCTGGTTGTGAAGACTTGATACTACTCAAATGTACAAGTACCTATCCAGCAACCCCAGAAAATACTAATTTACTAACAATTCCTCATATGCGCGACTTATTTAACGTGCAGGTGGGACTATCTGATCACACTATGGGAATTGGTGTTGCAGTCGCTAGTGTTGCTTTAGGTGCCACAGTGATTGAGAAGCATTTTACTCTCTGTCGGGCTGATGGAGGAGTTGATGCAGCTTTTTCAATGGAACCAGCAGAAATGGAACAACTGGTAATTGAGACTGAAAGAGCATGGCAAGGGTTGGGTAATATAAGTTACGGAGCCACGGAAGCAGAAAAAGGCTCTTTGGTGTTTAGGCGCTCGCTTTATGTTGCCCAAGATATGAAAGCAGGGGATATTTTTACACCAGAAAATTTGAGAGCAATACGTCCTGGGTTGGGCTTACCTCCGAAATATTATCAAGGTTTATTAGGCAAAAAAGTTACCAAAAATTTGAAAAAAGGCACTCCTGTAGAGTGGGATATTCTACTAGAATAATTGATTACAAGTTACTTTTGGTGGTACTTCCAAAACTTAATATATAAATCACGCAGGTTGAAATCATGACTAGAATTCCATTGATTATCGATGAAGGAATAATTTTTGATAATTTTAATGATTTAGAATTCCTTGTTCAATCAGTATTTGAGAACCAATCTCATAATCCTGAAGTTAAAGAATTATTAGAGATTCTGGTTGCACGAGGAATTCATGGAACCCACGAGCAAATTCTCCATAATCTTAAGCTTATTTTAATAGAAAAAATTGATAATATTCAAACACCTATTGCACAGAAAATCTCACTCAGAAAGTATCTCAATAAAATTATTCAACACGAATTAACGATTTTGGAATGCCAAGCATCTTACGATCCTCGTCAAAAGAGTAATCCCGATGCTGTTTTTTGGCCTAACCCTAAACACCCCAAGCATCCAAGATCGATTTATAATACTATTCCCTACGCTAATAAATTTCCAATTATTGATAAAACAACTCCTATCGGTTCTGCGGGAAGTTGTTTTGCAATGGAAATTGCTAATTACTTACAGGATAATGGCTATAACTATGTAAGAACAGAGCTTAATCATATTTCTAGTGCTAAGTGGGGCATTCTGTTTAATGCTCCTAGTTTTAGGCAAATTGTAGAAAAATCCTTTGGATTGAGAGAATTCCCTAAAATTATTTCCCAAATGGTAGTTGATGGTGAAATACGTCTTTACGATCCGTTTAGGGATGACGTTTATTTTCACTCTATTGAAGAATATGAAGAAGATTACAACAAACATATTGAAGCTTCTAGGAAAGCACTTTTAGAACCAGAAGTTTTTGTGCTTACTCTGGGAATGAATGAAATTTGGGAACTGAAGGCAGATGGATCGGTATTGTCACGTTCTCCTTGGAGATTAGGCTCGTTTGCTGTTAGACCCAGGATTTTAACAGTTGAAGAGAATATTCAAGAATTACAAAGAATGCTTGACATTTGGCGTGTCTATAATAAATCTGTAAAGCTAATAGTTACTGTTTCTCCCGTACCTCTTCACGGAAGTTTCAGAGGTAGCGAACACCATGTTATTGCAGCTAATTTACACTCTAAATCTGTCCTACGAGTTGCAGCTGAAGAATTTAGTCTACGAAATAAAGATGTTTTTTATTTTCCATCTTTTGAGACAGTATTGTTTTGTACAGAAAATCCCTGGGATGCTGACCAACGTCATGTTTCCAGAGAAGCTGTTAGTAAAGTAATGCAAACATTTAAAACCATTTTTATAAAGGATAAAATCGATAAAAATTTAGATAATACACAACAGTTAGAAGAATATTATTTGAAATTAATGGACGTTTCATTTACTCTGTCGCAGATTGATGAATCTGAATTAGATGAAATAGACAAAAAATTAAAGAAACATAATTATTTTCAAGAAATATTTGCAGACACAGTAAAAGATTGGGCTTTGAATGAAGAAATACCAATCTTAGTGGATAAAGAGCAGTTTTTAAGAATTGTAGATGTTTTCAATCAAGGCTATGAGCACTTTCTGAAAACTGCCCAAACTCCTCCTGAATCATATCAGGCTATGCGGTTACTATATTTTTTAACAAATGGAGCCTTTAACAATTTTTGGATTTCCTTATATAGTTCGTTTTATTCACTTTATGATTTAAAGGCAGTAAAAGAATTTTTAATGCCTTGTAGCCAATCTAGGGCAGAAAGTATTGCTCAGGAAATTCAAGAACAAGGTTATTATATTTTTGAAGATAAAGTTCCTAATGATATTTGCGATCGCCTTTTGGATTTTGCATATTCAATACCATGTAATATCAATATACATAACCCTTCCCAACCAGAATATGAACTATATCAAATAGATAACCCGAAAGCAACCACATACCGTATTGAAGAACAAAAACTAATTGAAAATCCAATCATTCAGGATTTAATTTCAGATCGTTTTATCTTAGAGGTTGCTCAATCTTATTTTGGTTGCTGTGTAACAAACAGAAATACCAGTATGTGGTGGAGTACAAATTTATTGAATGGTGAAGCTTCTTCAAGAGATGCTCAATTATATCATTGGGATGGCGATCCCATTAAAATATTGAATTTTTTCATATACTTGACAGATGTTGATACAAATAATGGTCCTCACTGTTTTGTCAAAGGTTCTCACCTAACTAAGCCAACAGATTTATTGAGAGATGGGCGCTTTTTAGATGAAGAAATAGAACAATACTATGCTCAAGACCAAATAATAGAGATTACAGGTTCAAGAGGTACTATTATTGCAGCAGATACCAGAGGTTTTCATAAAGGTAAACCTGTGCAATCTGGGCATAGATTAATGTTGCAAGTTACTATGGCAACCTGTCTTTTTGGTGCTCCATATAATCTGATTCGATTGCCCGAAAAACAGACTGATAATATGGAATATGCAATTGAAAATTTTCCTGATATCTACAAGCGTTTTTTCGTTTCTAATTTGAATTAAATACTCATAGAGATACAGTACATTTCATCTGAATGAAATATGCCTGCTAAATAAGAGTTTTATCATTCATATCTGTAGATAATTTATCTATAATCATAATCTGCTGTAAATGAATTACGAAGAATAAGCTATTTATGAGACAGTTGAAAATTGCTTTACTTAGCCAATCATCATCCCCAATATTGGGATACATTATTGAAAATTTATTAGAGAATCAAATACAGATACATTCTGTAATCATGGATTCAAAAACTTTGAGTGATAAAGATCAACAAATCTGGAACGAAAGAACTCAAAATAAGTTGCCGACTATCCCATTACATAAATTTGAGCAGCAACAAATTCCATGCTATTTTTTCTCTCACCACTCATCACAAGAAACAACACAGTTTGTTGAGGAGCAAGGAATTGATTTATTAATTAATGCTGGAACGCCTAGAATACTGAAAGAAAATATTTTAAAAGCCCCAAAGATTGGTGTTGTTAATTGCCATCCAGGTATATTGCCAAACTTCCGGGGTTGTTCATGTGTTGAATGGGCAATATATCTAGATGAAGAAATTGGAAATACGGTTCACTTAATGACGAAGGAAATAGATGAAGGTCCCTTAATTATTCAGGAGGGATTAAAATTTGATAAGTCTGACAAGTACTATGATGTGCGAGTAAAAGTTTATAGTTCCGGGTTTAAACTATTAGCACGGGGAATCAAATTAATGATTGAATCAGAACATGATTTTTGGAAGGACATCTATGATAAAGATGGGCGTTATTTTAAACCTATAGATAAAGATAAAATGGATATTGTGCTGAATAAAATTAATTCAGGAAATTATGAATATCAAAACTAAAAATTATTGTTTTGAACATTATTTTTCATATCTAAACCTTCTTTATAATTGGAAACCAAATAACTGAGAATAGTTTATGAGTCATGTTGTAGCAACAATTGAAGCGCGAATGGGTTCTTCTCGTCTTCCTGGTAAAGTCCTCAAGGAAGCAGTGGGTAAACCAATGCTGTTGTTAATGGTTGAAAGAGTTCGTCGCGCTCGTTACATAGATGAAGTGGTAATTGCCACAACTACTAATGAAAAGGACGAGGCTATTGTCCTTTTTTGCCAAGAAAATAATATCTCTTACTTTCGCGGTTCAGAAGAAAATGTACTAGAGCGAGTAGTAGAAGCAGGACGAAAATATAAGGCAGAAGTGAGTGTCCTTTTAACTGGAGATTGCCCGTTAATAGATCCTTATGTAATCGATCAACATATCTGTGCATTTTTTTCTGCTTACCCTCATGTGGATTGGGTAGCTAACAGCGAAGTACGTTCATATCCCATAGGGTTGGATCTCATGGTATTACCTTGGATGACCCTAGCAGAAACAGTCAATTTTGCTACAATTGAACCTTTCCGCGAACACGTTGGCTGGTATGTCAGGCGACATCCAGAACGATATCGTCGCTTAGATATTATTGCCCCTCCAGGGTTAAGCAATCCCTTCTTCCGCATTACCCTTGACTACCAGGAAGATTATGAACGTATCAAAGCCATTTTTGAGGAGCTTTATCCCCAGAATCCCCAATTTACAACGGTGGATATTCTCAAATATGCCCAACAAAAGGGATGGATTGACTCTTGACTAGCTTGAAAATAGGGAGTGAGGGAGGGAAGGAGTGAAGGAGTGAAGGAGTAGGGGCGGGGTTTCCCCGCCCAGAGTGAGGGAATTATTTTTATTCTTGGTTGTGGACAAAATATTGTCCATGTAGACGCGCGAAGCGCGGCTTGGAGCAGAGTGGGGCTAGCTTGAAAATAGTTAAGAAGTGCTCTTGTAGGGGCGCATTGCGTGCGCCCTTGAGGTGTTAGGAACAAAGCATTTTCATCCTTGGTTATGAGATTTGCTCGTGGAGGACTAGATTGAAACCCATGATAGTGCGTGTCGGTATTATTGGCTTGGGAAAAATTGGACATCGTTTTGGTATTTCCCCCCAGGGCGATCCCCTGAGTCACTCTGAAGGGTATGCCAGAATTCCCAATGTCAAAATCACATTAGGAGTAGATCCAGATCCGGTTGCCCGCAGAGAGTTTCATCATCGCTTCCCAGAGGCACAAGTCTATGCCAGCCTCGTAGATGTACCCGATGAAATGAAACTCGACTTAGTATCTGTGTGCAGCCCTACTAACCTCCATTTCCAAGGGGTTACTGCTGCACTGGCTTGGCAACCACGGGTTATTTTGTGTGAAAAGCCACTTGCACCAACCGTAGCAGAGGCAGAAATGATGCTCCAAGCCTGTACAGCAGCAGGTTGTATCCTGATGGCTAACTATTCTCGGCGATGGACACCAATGCTAGGAGCTTTGAAATCTATTATTAGTTCGAGCGCTGGTTTGGGAACCCCAACTGGAGCCTGTCTCCGTTACAATGGTGGCTTGTTACACAACGGTACTCACTGGATTGATTTGTTACAGGCATTGTTTGGACAAATTACTTCAGCCCAGTGTCTGGAGACACCACCCATTGATGAGCATGACCCAGCTGAGTCTATCAAACTATGGTGGAACAATGGATTTACCGCCTATTTAATTGCAGTTCGTGGGACAGGATGTTCAATTGGTGAAGGGGAAATCTGGGGGACTGGAGGCATAATTAGATACAGTGCAGGAGGACAACAAGTCATTTGGCAGACGGCTCAACCTACCCAATGGTCAGGGTTTAAGCAGTTAACTCAAACAGAAACGATCTGCTCAGAAGGGGTGAAAGGACACATACAGTCAGCTGTGATGGAAGCTGTGCAGTTAGCGCGGACTGGTGGACAAACAGCTTGTTCTGGTACCGATGGTGTCCTAGCTTTAAAAGTGGTGGAAATGGCAAGAAATCATAGATTTGCCAAGCAATTACAGATTGTTCATTAAATAGGAAATGTCATGGTTATTACCAAAGAAAAACCAGCTTTACTTGGAGGCTCCAAGGTTTTTTCAGAACCACTGCCAAAGTATATAAGTACTGGAGTCAAGGAAACTGAAGCCGCCATTCAAGTATTAAAAAATGGTGTTTTATCTGACTATATTGGTGCGTCAGGACCATTCTTTATGGGTGGTCAACAGGTTCGTGCTTTAGAAGAACAATGGGCTGATTATTTTAATGTTCGATATGCTCTAAGTGTTAACTCCGCAACTAGTGGATTACATGCCGCTGTAATAGCAGCTGGGGTTGGTGCTGGTGATGAAGTGATTGTGCCCCCACAAACCATGTCAGCAACGGCAACAGCAGTGGTTATGGCAAATGGCATCCCAGTTTTTGTGGATCAGGAAGAAGCCAATTGCTGTATTTCTCCAGAAGCCGTGGAAAGTGCCATTGGACCGCGCACAAAGGCAATAATCGCGGTTAACTTGTTTGGAGGTCCAGCCCAAGTACAACATTTGCGCGAGTTAGCAGATAGACATGGATTGATTCTGATTGAGGACAATGCTCAAGCTCCCGCAGGAAAACATCAAGGGCGTTGGCTGGGAACAATTGGTCATTTAGGGGTTTTTAGTCTCAATTGCCACAAAACAATCCAGTGTGGTGAAGGCGGCATAGTGGTAACTAATGACGATCGCTTGGCACGGCGAGTTGCCTTAGTTCGCAATCATGGAGAAAACGCCATTGAAGCAGAAAACTGGTATGAAGATGCTGATATTGTTGGTTACAATTATCGATTAACAGAACTTCAGGCAGCGATCGCTCAAGTTCAACTCCAACGCCTAGAAGAATTGACACAGCCACGTTTGAAGATTGCTGAGGCTTTAGATGAGGGGCTATCTGAATTCAAAGCTCTGCGGACAGCTAAGGTTGAAAAAAGCGATCGCCACGTTTACTATGTCTACCCCATCTGGATAGATCCACAACAGGCTGGATTATCAAGAGACATATTTGTGCAGGCACTTCAAGCTGAAGGCTGTCCAGTGGGTGGACGTTATGTTCGCCCTCTATACAGACTACCTCTTTTCCAAAGGCTGCAAAAAGAAAGCAAGGCATTAGTGAGCAATTCCTCTGGATGTCCCATGGCAGAAAAGGCATATGGAGAGACTTTATTAACTACAACTCTAATCCAAATACCTGGAGCCATAGACGTGGTTGAGGGTTTTATAGCAGCTGTAGGTAAGGTGCTAGCACATGCCGAAGAGTTAACTCACCAGAAAGGCAAATGAAAATAATTGCTCTGGCTCACGATCCAGGTGGTGCTAATGCTGTAGCGGCAACAGTTGCAGCTTTACGGGTAGCAGGTGCAGAAGTGGAAGCATATGCTAAAGGACCAGCCATTCGTCAGTTTCAACGTCTTGATGTTGCTTGCACAGCAGTTTCCCAAGAACACCATACTCTTTTTAGCAGATTAGCAGGGGATATTCTGCTGACAGGAACATCACAATATGATGACTTTGAATTAGATGCTATTGTATGGGCGAAGAAAAAAGGTATTCCCAGTATTGCAGTTCTAGACTATTGGGCAAATTACCGTCAACGTTTTCAACTTTCTGGCGACCCTAATGCAGAGCCAATTTTCCCAGATACGATCACAGCTATAGATGAAGTTTGTAGGGAAGGTATGCTAGCGGATGGATTACCAGAGAGTCAAATTCAAGTTGTGGGACAACCCTATTTTTCCTGGTTGTTAGCAAGACAGCAAGGGATAAAAAATATTGTCAAGCCCCCCCAATATATTTTCTTTGCTTCCCAACCCAATGCTAATGAGGTGGAAATTCTCCGCATATTAATTAATGTATTGTCTGAATATCAACCGTTGGAAAAATTGCTCATTCGGTTTCATCCACGGCAAGGTAAATGTCCTGTTTCCCTAGAGTTATTGGAAAAATCTGGCTTACCCTTTGCGATCGATGAAAGTACGGATACCCTTGCTACTTTAAGTCAGCAGGATATGGTATTGGGAATTACTTCAATTATCTTAATCGAAGCAGCATTAATGGGAATACCAGCAGGCAGCTTAGTAATGGGTATCCAGGATACACTAATGACCAATAAATATGGATTAACAATTCCATTAACATCCCCAGAAAAGCTGCGTTATTTTTTGAATTTTTGCAAAAAAATAGAAATCAACCAGTGGTTTGTGGAACAACAATGTGATGCTAATTTGCAGGTAGCAGAACTATGCAAGACAATAATTTCTAACAGATTCTGAAATATTCCTATCTAGGAAAAATGATTTTTTTCTCAATTTACTACTACTAATCGAAAAAGAACAAATTAAAAAATTATGATGTCTACTAAAAAAAAGATTTTATTCTTTTCTCCATATGGTTTGGGTTTAGTACATAAACAAGTCGATGCTGTTGTCGCTACTGCACTAAGGTTACGTGAATGTGAAGTTTTGGTTGTAGGCTGTGACGGAATTTATAATAACTGCGCTGTCACCAGAGGCGATAGTAGTAGATGTGAACAGTGTGCTCATGTGGGTAAAGACTTTTTTGCTAATTCATTTGGTCTTCCATTCATACAAATAGGAAATTTTATTACACAAGAAGATTACAACATTGCTAACAATTGGTTAAAAACAGTTAGTCCTAAAAATTATCATAACGCTATATATGATGACATCCCAATTGGCTCATGGGTGACATCAAATATTTATACTTATTTCCGAATCTCTGCTACTGGATTGTCAAGAAAGGATGTCCAAGAGGTACACAAAAAATATTTAATAGATGGTTTAGTAACCTACAAAGCATTATTAAGAATTTTTCACCAATATCAACCGACTCATGCATTTTTATTCAATGGTAGATTTGCTCCTTATCGTATAGCATTTGAAGTTGCATCCCAGATGGAAGTTGATGTAATTACCCATGAAAGAGGAGGTATTGATGATAGTTTTACTTTCTTTGATAATTATCCTACATGGAATCCTCAGCCCAGATTAAATTGTGTAAAATCTTGGGAAAATACAATTTTAACTGCTCAAGAGATAGAGCAGACAAAAACATATTTCATACATCGTGAATACGGTATCAATCTAAATTGGCCATCATTTTATAATTTTCAAACTAATTATATTGATATCCGTAATCAATTGAGAATACCTCTAGATGCTAAAATCGTAGTTGTATTTACATCAAGTGAAGATGAATTAGCTGCTTTCGATAGCAACAATAATATTGCTGAACAATTTAATATTGTTGCAAAATTAATAGAAATATTTAGAACAAGAAATGAATATTTAGTTATTCGTCATCATCCTTTTATTGGTGGTAATCAAAAAGATATAGTAGAAACCTATTCATTATCAAATGCTTATAAGCAGGTGTTTTATGCCCCGGAAAATGTAAGATTTGTAATGCCATCTGAACAATTAACTTCTTATGCATTATTGTGGCATGCAGATGCTGCTATTGCTTGTTTTAGTACGGTAGCTATTGAAGCCATTGCGAGAGGAGTACCAACAGCTACATTAGCTACTTCAGCCTATGCACAAGCATCTCGGCATAATATTACTGATACTAGCGAAGAAAATCTAAATCAACTTGTTGACAATCTATTGTCAGAGTCAGCAAAAGTCATAACAGAAGATTTAAAGAGATTGTACCGTTTTACAAACGCTTTTATTTTTAAATTCAGTCATAAATTTCGCTCAATTGGTATTAAAGATTTTCACTTTGCTGATATCAGATTTGAAAATGTCAGTGAGTTACAACCAGGTATCGATCCTACTTTAGATAAAGTATGTAACAGAATTATTTTAGGGTCGTCTCTAGAAAATTTACCATCTGATGAACTGAATAATCGTCTCCCAGAGCAAGAAGAGGCTTTTTATCAGCAAGAACTGGAAGAAATAGAGCAGCATAAAAATCTGGTACGGGAACAGACTTTCAAGCATTATCATCATGTAAATCCCGATGAGATACAAGTAGGTATCATCTACCTTAACTATAAAACCTCTCACACAGACCAAAGTCAACTATTATTTGATAATCTACTCCAGTCCAGATATAAAAATATAACAATACATGAAATTAAAAATTGTGACTTTGAGTCTTACAATCAGACAATCACTTCTATTGAATCTTTGATAGAAGACATATCGGCAGAATACATATTAATTGCAAACAACTATACACAGTATGATGAATCTTTCATTTCTTCATCTATAGATATTCTTAAATCTACAGATTCTCAAGATATTAATGGAGTTTTTCATGGAGCTTGGTTATCTTCCATTGAGGACAGAATTGAAGAGGGAATTTTTATACCAGGCATCTTCATGAAGAATATTGAATTAGTCTTTCAAAGAGCAAATATCACCTATGAGCAAGCTTTAGAATTATTACCCCTGATAGATTTTCCTCTAACTCTTTTATCATTTACGATGATGGCTAAAGATACTTTGAGAGAAATTCTACAATCCATACAAGGAATTTCTCAATATGAAGCATCTCAAAAAGTATTTGCATCTATTTTTGATAGCCAAAATATTCTCAAATTAGAAGTCCCTAATTTAGTAATTCATCAAACATTAGAAGTGTTTCAAGAGATTAATTTACGTAATTTACAACTATATCTTCAAGAAACATTTAATTTAAGAGAAACTAATCTCATATTGCTTGTAGATTGGCAAAAATCAGAAGAACTACTTTTAGAGGATTTAAGTGTCGTAATTAAATCTATAATTACACATTTTAATCTTACAAAGACTACATTGCTGATTTATCTTGATGAAACATCTGAAGATGATGCTCAAGTGATGATATCTACAGTGATTATGAATCTGATGATGGAAGAAAATATAGAGATTTCTGATGATTTACAAATTTCGTTTGTTGGAATGTTAGACGAAAATGAATGGGATGCTTTGAAACTCCAACTCCATGCTCAAATTGTTGTGAATCAAGAAAATCAGATGCTTATACCCGAACAACTTGAAGGAATTCCAGAGTATGAGTTAAAGCAGGTTGAATTGATTTAGATAATAATATTTCTCTTCTATTTCTGCAAAAAATTTAATTCATGCAAGAGGCAGTTTTTAACTCAATACAGTTCACTTAAGGCTAAACACTAAAACTGACGTAGGCTGGGGAACCACTCCGTTGCGGAGGTTCCCTCCGTTGTAGGAAGTGGCGTTTAAGGAACGCAACCCAACGTTATCAAAGCTAGGTTGGGTTGAGCGATAGGGGAACCCAACCTACCATTCTTCTTAACTGAACCGTATTAGTTTTTAACTGCCCTTTTCTATTTGTCCTAATTATTTAATCAAGTTTTCTCACTTCATTTTTCCCAGCTTAAACAACACATCCTCTAACTGCTCAATTCCACGGGCTTGGCTAAAATTTGACATAGCACGTTTTTGTCCAGCAACAGTAATCTTTTCCCATTCATTAGTATTCGTAGGTAGATAAGACAACACATCCGCTAAGTCTAGAGGGTTTTCGGATTCAAATTTGAACCCATCTATATGATGCTCAACTATTTCCCCAGCACCACCAGTACCACTGGTAACTAATGTTAACCCTGCCGCCATTGCTTCTATTTGACTAATGCCAAAAGGCTCTTGAAAGCGGGAAGGAAACACCAGCACATTGTGGGTTTTGTATAGTTCTTTTAGTTGTTGACGGGACAGAACTCCAGGAAACTTAACTTTGTCTTCCATCCCTTCAGATTCCACAAATCTTTGGAGTTCCTCTACGAATTCCTGACTTAAAGTTCCGCCAGCAATAGTAGCAGAAAAATCTAAATCCTCATGATGGAGTAAGGACAAAGCCTCTATCAATACATCAGCACCTTTATATGGCATTACTAAACTAGCGTAAGCAATGCGTAGTTTATCCCTAGGTGGTAGTTCTACTTGATAGAATTCTTCCACTGCTGCACCAGGGTAAACAGTCTGCGCTGTATCTGTTAGATAACCCTGCTGCTTTAATCCATCTCGAATCCAATCACTACAAGTTATATACTGATGCAACTTGCTTTTGGGCATTAATTCAACTGGATAACCCGGTGCTGAATTCATCACGTAGTGAGCTACTGGTATTCCATCTGCGAGAATTTTGTCCAGAAGTTCCACACCCAAGAAATCAATATTTCCTACAAGACAAATATCGGGTTTAAATTCTTGTAATTCTTGGGCTAATATTACTCTATTCTGGAAAGTTCTCATTGCCACCTGCTCCAGAGGTAACCAGGCTGTTCCTTGATTATTCCATACACCACACAGATATAAGCAGCGATGGATTTCTGGTTCATTGTCAGGCTGATGACAGTTAGAGGTGTAATCTTCTGTATTACTTGTAACAATCAATACATCATGACCAGAGTCATTTAACAGTCTGGCACAATCCGCCATTCCCCGCTCATATCCACCAACTACTTGAGGTGGATACAGGTTTGAAATGAGTAGAATTCTCAGCTTATCCAAGGTATCACCCTTCAATTATTGAGTGTCAGTCTAGTATGCCCATATTGGCTAGTAAAATTACTCAAGTTTATAAGTAAATTTATTAACATTACAGTCAAAATTATTCAGTTCTATCAGTTCACACGCTGTATCAGTTGCATCAGTCTTGACAGTACTACATGGTAAGAGCGGATTTAAACCCATCAATAAATAAATGATGGTTTCTACTGTAGGGGCGCATTGCGTGCGCCCTAAATATTTTGATTACCATATTTTGATTACCCACGCGCTGAATATTTGTGTTACCTATGCCTTGATATTCACCATGCCAATTAGGTATATCAATCCATTCATCACCAACAATTTTACCAATTTAATGGTGTATGGGTTAATGATCATGTTTCCCGAATTTAAATTATGTCGGTGGGGGTTGAATTATCGGGTTTGGGCGCAGGCAATGGGAATGATTACACGAATGGGCGCACGCAATGCGCCCCTACGGGTATTTTATATTGGTATTGGTGTAAAGGCGATCACTATAATCATGTTTTCCCGAATTCAAATTCATGTCGCTGGGGGTTGAATTATCGGGTTTGGGCGCAGGCAATGCGCCCCTACGGTAGATTTTATATTGGCATTGGTGTAAAGGCGATCGCTATTCTTTTTAAAAGAACAAATCTAAACTCAATTCCTGGAAATTTTGATGTTTTTGCGGATTATCTGGATCATTTTGCCAGCGACAAGGATTATTCAGAATGTATTGTTGCACTGCTACCAGAGATTTTTCGTCTCGAATGATCGATTCATAATAGTTCCGTTGCCAAATGGGAATATCCCGGTTATGACGAAGCACATTAACACGTTTGGTTACAGCAGATTTAAACCCAGCAATAAATGATGATAAAGAATTCGGTTTCTGCTGTAGGGGCACATTGCGTGCGCCCTGAATATTTTTGTCACCCACACCCCGAACATCCATATTACCTGCATCCTGAATAGAGGATAATGAATTCGGTTTCTGCTGTAGGGGCGCATTGCGTGCGCCCTGAATATTTTTGTCACCCACACCCCGAACATCCATATTACCTGCATCCTGAATAATCACAATGCCATGTAAATGATTAGGCATCACAATCCATTCATCCAATTGAAAATTTGGTCGAATTTCACTGCTGCGTAGCCATTCATCAGCGACAATTTTCCCAATGTGATTGAGGTGCATCTGACCATTTTGTATTTCCCCAAACCAGCATTGCCACTTGTATGAGCAGATGGTAACAAAATATATCCCTGGTTGGGAATAATCGTAATCTTTGAGGCGGATGGAACGACGATGATGTTTTTCAGGGTCAAAAGTCATGTTGGCAAGCAATCAGATTATCGAGGAAAGGGCATACACAATGCAAAGGTTTTAACCAATGGGCGTAGGCAATGGGAATGGTTACACGAATGGACACGCGCAATGGGAATGATTACACCAAGGGCGCACGCAATGCGCCCCTACAGGTTTATTCCTCTACATACCTCTGCCACATTTGCTCGTAGGCTTTCTCCATGTCACGGGTAAATTGCTTGGCATTCCACAATGGTGCTGTTTGCCTTCCTTGACGCAATTTCCAAGAAATTTCCTGTCTTAATTTTTCATCCTTACCCAAGCGCACACCCCACTCTACATACTCATCTTCTGTCCAAGCAATGCCTTCTGTAATACCTGCATTCACCATCATGGTGTAGCTATTACGTGCAGCAAACTGCTGTCCCACCCTTGTAACCATTGGTATACTCATCCACAAGGTTTCTAAGGTTGTAGTTGCACCGTTGTAAGGAAAAGTATCAAGTACTACATCTGCAATCCCTAGATTAGCGCGGTGAACAGCTTCGGAACGCGCTGGTGGTAAAAATCGTAACCGGGAGTAATCTACACCCGTTTCTTGTGCAATTTGCTCAAAAAATTCTTTCGAGGCTTCTGGATCTGCTTGACCTTTAATGAGAAGATAACTATTGGGAACTTCTTTGATAATTCGCATTTGTAACCGTAGATGTTCCAGGTGCCTTTTATACCCCTTCTGTGTCATAAAATAGACTATGGCATCACTGGGAATGTCTAACTGATCCCTGCGTAAATCGGGTACATCTAGCTCAAAACCATCAACTGCAATATAGGTTTGCGGTAATCGCCAGATAGTTTCACTATAGTAATCCTGTGCTGATTCGGGTAACACATAGGGATCGGCAATAAAATAATCAATAGTAGGTAATCCGGAAGCATCCCAACCTAACCAAGTTACCTGGATGGGAGCAGATTTGATTGAAAGCAATTCACAGGAAGCATCCAGAGTAATACTATCTAAATCTACCAGGATGTCTATTTCATCTTCTTGAATTTGATCTAAAATTTGCTTATCAAAGATTCCAAAATTATAGAATTTATCTACTTTGTCAGCAAAAAAATGTTTAGTAAAGCCTTCTAATTGATTTGAGTCATGTAGGAAATAACCATGAATTTTAAATTTTTCTGGATTATGGTGCTGAAACATCCATCGACATAACCAACTAACTGAATGTCTTTTAAAACAGTGTGAGATATAACCTATATTCAGATGCTTTTTATCAGTATTCCTATTTTTATGACGTGTTAAAAGTTTTTGACTATGTTTTTCTGCTAGTTGTGGATGATGATTGATAACATTTTGATGGGATATACAAGAAATTTGATTTTGGATGAAATGATGATTCTGAGGATTATCTGAAAAATAGGGTAAAAAGAAGACTGAGTTAAATAGACGTACTGTAGTGGCTGTATCAAGATTGATTGGTTGCTCTTCTATAAGCTGTCTTGCAAGAATTTCTTGCTGTTTTAAGCTAGCACATGCTTCTTGCCAATAGCTTCCTGATGTCATTAATCCTCTGAGAATTAAAGAATTTGCAAAAGTTTTTTCTGCAACTGTCTCTACAACTTCATAACAGCGTTTTGCAGTTTCTATACCTTTGTAGTATTCTTGAGAATTTTGATAGAACGAAGCTAACTGTATCAAAACTTCTCTATGGTTCGGAAAATAATGTAAACAAAGTTCTGCAAAACGTGATGCTAAATCAGGAGATTGCTTAAAATAGGCAATTTTGAGACTTTCTCTACCTACAAGGTCAACGATTTCGAGTGAACGAGGAAAATAAACCAGACAAGCCTCGACAAATGCTAATACGGAAGGTTTTTCTGGTACGGATGCCAAAATATTTGTCAGGACTTCTAATAGTAAATCTTCACTATAATTGTTTTCTGGATCTTTCAGTAAATTAATTATTTCAGATAAATTAAATTCTTCTTCAAAGAAGGGATAATTTATTTGCAGATTAATAATATGTAATAGATTGTTAATATTTTGGGGGGAAATTTCCCTGATATGCTGACGAATAAACCATGCAACTTGATAGTCTTCAATATCTACACGGCGTTCTGCTTCTGTTTGCAAAACCTCTAATAATTCTAAGGTGTATAGCTCTTGGTCATCTGTTTCTGTTAACGCCATAAACCAGGTCATTTGAGCCTCAGTCTCTTGACCCTGTAACAGTAACATCAGTCCTAAATGCCAGTAATGAGATTTGATATCTGGCTCTATTTTAATCGCTTCTTCATAAATTTTAGCAATTTCACCATAATCTCCTGCTGTCAAGTATTGCTCTATTTTTTGCTCGTACAAATTTTTATCGAGATAAGAGGTTACAGCAGTCATATAAAATCTCTAGTTAATTTGCTTTTCCTTTATATTCCATTCATAAGTTAATTGTCGATTTATTAGATTATTTATTTTCAATTTATTGCTAGAAGTTTTTTTATTCATAAATAAAAATGTATGTAATTGGGCTATTTTGATCAAGCCCAATTACATACTATAATTTGCATTTTTTAGTTATAAAATTACTTAATTAGTTTCCAGCCCGTAGCACACTCAGTTGAACGAGCGGCATAATCAGTAGCTGCATCTCTTCCAGCAGCTTCTGATTCGCACAGGAATGCAAGACTAGTTACTTCAGAGTTACTTCCTACCTGTTCTAAGTATACTGAACCGACGTAATTCTTCAAACCAGCAACCTTTGCCTGAGAGTAACCTAGACCATAGGAATCGACGTTTGTACCATTATTCAATGCACTTGCTCTGTATTGATAGTTTTGAGTGTTAGTTGAGATCCCAATTCCTAAATCATCAATAGTAGTTGCAAATGTGTCATTTTCAGTGTAGTGTGCTTGTTGACCCCGGTTCATGGAACCTACGTAGGTTTTAGCTTCAGACTGTTTAGCTTTCTTCGCTTGGTTCAAGAAAGAAGGTAAGGCAATAGCCGAGAGAATACCGATAATAATGATTACAACCAGTAGCTCAATCAGGGTAAAACCTTGGTCTTCTTTCTTTTTCTTGAGAAGGTGGTTCAAAAACTTTGCTTTTAGTTCGGTTTTCATAAGTGTTTTCCTGGAAATGGATTTGTTATTGTGTTCTAGATGTAACTTACCCATTTTTAGTACCGAACATATCATCTAACTAAAATTTTTTTGAAAGTAGGGTCAATCATCGTTATGGGAAGCGATGACTTTTGACTTTTGACGCTCCGCTCAGCGGATAAACCCAAACTGCGTTGAGGGAAGTCATACCTTGTGCGATCGCTCATGTAGAATATGGATTAAACACTTGTTGTGCGGTCAAATTCAAATTGGGGAATGTTGGTGACTGGATAAGCTCATCACCTCTAAACTGAGTCACTTTATACTCACCTTCTACCAACCAATAAACAAAGAAAGTTGGTTGTTTGGGATTACCGATAAAATTTCGACCACCTAAAGCAGCATGGTCAACAATCCAGTACTCAGGAATACCCATTTCCTCATAGTCAGCGCGTTTTTTGAAATAGTCATCACGCCAGTTGGTACTAACAATTTCCACAATTAACTTGACTGAATTAGCCTCTTCAATGATTGACTCTTTCTCCCATCTTCTTTCATTACCAATGTTTTCCTCGGTCAAAACTATAATATCTGGCTCGTATCCAGATTTTTCGCTGGAAGATTTAACTACGCATTCTTTGGGGATAAACCAAACACCACGTTTACCCATTTCTCTATTTGTAATGTTTATCTCTTCAATGAGAAAACCTGTAACCTTAGAGTGCTTTCCCGTGGCTTTTGGCATTTGCACAATTACCCCATCATGTAACTCGTAACGGTATTCTGAGTTTTCTGGATACCATTCGATGAATTCGTCAAAGCTTATTAGTTTGGTTTGTGTTGTAGTCATTTTGTATCGTTAATATTTACTCATTAGAATTTGAGTTAAATACTTGTTGTGCGGTTAAATTCAAGTCTGGGAATGTTGGTGACTGGATACGCTCATCTCCCCTGAATCTACTAACTTGGTATTCTTCTCCCATTAACTGATGAATCGAGAAGGTTGGTTGTTTCGGTTTACCAATGAGTTGGGTTCCCCCTAATCCTTGATAATCTACAGCCCAGTATTCAGGAATACTCAAACCCTCATAAGCACCGCGTTTGGTGTAGTAATCATCTCGCCAGTTGGTACTAACAACTTCCACAACCAACGGGACTGACTTTCCCAGAGTAAGAGTTGAGCGACTCTGCCAAAACGGTTCTGCTGCTAAATTAGTCGAGTCAATAACAGTGATATCTGGTAAATAGCAACGTTGATAACCATCGGGGGATATCATTACCTGCTGAGAAATAAAGTAAGGCAACTGTAGCCGAACAATTTCTACTGTCAACTGTTGAATTAAATATCCAGTCACAGCTGCGTGGCTTCCTGTGGGTTGTGCCATCTCTACAACATCTCCGTCATGTAGTTCATAGCGCTCCCCATCGGGTAACCATTCCAGAAATTCATCCAGGGTTAAGTGTTGGTGTTGTGCGTACATAACTCATGCTGCACTTTTGTATTTTTTGTTCTTAGACGTGGGGGTTTGATTTACTTTTACTATAAAGTAGTTTCTTGCAAATAGTGAGGAGTTAGGAGCCAGGAGTAGAAACGCGGAATTCCCCAGTTGAAACAAACCAATTTGCGGAAAAAGGAGCTTTCTTAACCGTCATCCTTGAAGAAGTCCAGCATCTACCCCAATTTATTATGCTATATTAAGCGTAGTCGTTATGATTATGAATAAGTATTTATGACCAATCCTAAGATAGAAAACCTAGTCATTATTGGTTCTGGTCCAGCGGGATTTACAGCGGCTATTTATGCAGCGCGGGCAAATTTAAAACCTGTGGTATTTGAAGGCTTTCAAATGGGAGGTTTACCTGGTGGACAGTTAATGACAACAACGGAGGTAGAGAACTTTCCTGGGTTCCCGGAGGGGATTACCGGACCAAAATTAATGGAACGGATGAAGGCGCAGGCCCAGCGTTGGGGGGCCGAGTTATATACTGAGGATGTGATTGAGGTAGATTTCAGTCAACGTCCATTTACTGTGCGCTCAGATGAACGGGAATTTAAGGCTCATAGCATTATCATCGCTACGGGGGCGACAGCTCGGCGTTTGGGTTTACCTAGTGAAAAGCAGTTTTGGAGTCGGGGAATTTCTGCTTGCGCTATTTGTGATGGAGCCACGCCAATTTTTCGTGGGGAAGAGTTGACTGTAATTGGTGGTGGTGATTCGGCGGCGGAAGAGGCTGTTTACCTGACTAAGTATGGTTCCAAGGTAAATTTATTGGTACGCGGGGAGAAGATGCGTGCTTCCAAGGCAATGCAAGATAGGGTTTTGAGTAATCCAAAAATTCAGGTGCATTGGCATACGGAAGCGGTAGATGTGTTGGGTAATGATTGGATGGAAGGTTTGAAAATCCGTAATAGGCAAACTGGGGAAGAGGGTAAAATCTCATCTAAGGGATTATTCTATGCCATTGGTCATACTCCCAATACATCTTTATTTAAAGGACAAATAGAACTGGATGAGGTTGGTTACATTGTTACCCAAACTGATTCGGTGAAAACCAATGTGGAAGGAGTATTTGCTGCGGGTGACGTGCAGGATCATGAGTATCGCCAAGCCGTTACTGCGGCTGGTACTGGTTGTATGGCGGCGTTATTGGCTGAACGCTGGTTATCGGCTAATAATTTGATTCAGGAGTTCCATCAACAATCTGAAACTACTACAACACCAACACCAACCCCTAGCGAACCAACAACTCCTACAGAATTTGATTTACAGGTGACACGGCATCATGGAGGTTATGCTTTACGGAAATTATTCCATGATAGCGATCGCTTGTTAATGGTAAAATATGTTTCTCCTGGTTGTGGTCCTTGTCATACCTTAAAACCCATATTAAACAAGGTAGTAGATGAGTTTGATGGCAAAATCCACTTTGTAGAAATTGATATCGATGAAGACAAGGAGATTGCGGAAAATGCGGGGGTGACGGGAACACCAACAGTACAGTTGTTTAAGGATAAGGAACTTTTACACGAGTTGAAAGGAGTGAAGCAAAAGAGTCAGTACCGTCAGCTGATTGCTAGTAATATTTGAACAGATATATTGTAAGGTGGGCAGTGCCCACCTTACAGAGTTCGGAGTTCGGAGTTCGGAGTTCGGAGTTAAAGTTAAGAGCAAAATATGAAGCATTTAACTCATGACGGATAATCAAGGAATTCAAGAGAGAACATTAACTTTTGCCGTCAGAATTGTCAAACTTTGTCGCTTTCTTGATGAAAAAGGTGGCGTAGAAAAGATTCTATCATCTCAACTTATTCGTAGTGGTACTTCTATCGGAGCGAATGTAAGAGAAGCTCAGTCAGCACAGAGTGATAAAGACTTTCTTCACAAAATGGAAATTTCTTTAAAAGAGGCCAGAGAAACGGAATATTGGCTGATTCTCTTAATTGAGTCAGGAGCTATTCACCAAGAAAAAGTCAAATTTCTTAGACAAGAAAACGATATTATTATCAGAATTCTGGTAACTATCACCAAAAAAATCAAGGAAAAACTCCGAACACCGAACACCGAACTCCTAAACCGAACTCCGAACTCCGAACTCCTATGAGTATGACCAAAAGTCGTCTACCACAGTTCTTACGATTTGCCAGAAATCCCAGTCTTTCCCAGAGATTAATGCTTATAGGGTTAGTCATTACCCTATTGTTTATACTACTAGCATTCCTTGCTCCCGTTCTTCAGGGTTGGGGATGGTTGCAAGACCCTACAGATTCTCTGATTAACCCAATTCACGAAGCACCATCGGCGAAATATTGGTTTGGTACTAGTCGCCAAGGGTATGATGTGTTTTCTCGCACTATTTTTGGTGCCCAGGCTGCATTACAAGTGGTGTTATTGGCAACGACGCTGAGTATGGCGATTGGTGTGCCTTTGGGTATGGTTAGCGGCTATGTTGGCGGTAAATTGGATAAGGTGTTGCTGTTTCTCATGGATAGTATTTACACTTTACCGGGTTTGCTGCTTTCGGTTACCTTGGCATTTGTGGTTGGTAGGGGTATACTAAATGCTGCGATCGCTATTAGCATTGCCTACGTTCCTCAATATTACCGTGTTGTCCGCAACCACACTGTGAGTGTGAAGACAGAGTTATTTATTGAAGCTGCCCAAGCTATGGGTGCTAATACTTGGCAGGTACTGAGAAAGTATTTGTTTTTTAATGTAATTCAAAGTGTACCTGTATTATTTACCCTCAACGCTGCTGATGCCATTTTAGTGTTGGGTGGTTTGGGCTTTTTGGGCTTGGGTTTACCTGAAGAAACACCAGAGTGGGGGCATGATTTAAAACAGGCTTTGGATGCTTTACCTACAGGGATTTGGTGGACGGCTTTATTTCCCGGCTTGGCTATGACTTTGATGGTGGTGGGTTTATCTTTACTGGGTGAGGGGTTGAATGAGTTTATTAATCCCCGATTGCGGAAGTAGGAGGGAAGGAGGGAAGGAGTGAAGGAGTGAAGGAGTGAAGGAGTGATGGAGGGAAGGAGGGAAGGAGTGGAGGAGGGAAGGAGGGAAGGAGGGAAGGAGTGAAGGAGTGAAGGAGTGAAGGAGGGAAAGAACTAAACTGTCAACTGTCAACTATCAACCGTCAACTGTCAACTATCAACCGTCAACTGTCAACCGTCAACTGTCAACTCCTAACTGCCTTTCTAGCCTGCGAGAAACGAGGGACATGGAGTAACAAAATAGCCAATAAATTAATCCAATAAATAGGTAAACTTCCCCATAGCGGCCGATAAATTGGGGTTGGGCGAGGATGGAACGGGCAATTCCGGTGAGTTCTACTAATCCTACAAGGGATAATAAGGAAGTGTCTTTGAAAAGTCCGATAAATTGACCGACAATGGCAGGTATAACAGCACGTAGGGCTTGGGGAAGGACAATCAATAATATTACTAAGGGTGTTTTTAATCCCAAGGCTTTGGCAGCTTCTACTTGTCCACGGGGGATGGCTTGTAATCCACCCCGGACATTTTCTGCCATATAGGCTGCACTAAATAATATCAGCCCAGCGATCGCTCTGACAACTCTATCTAATTTCCACTCTGGGGGTAAAAAGAAGGGTAACATGACTTGTGCCAGGAATAAAATGCCAATCAGGGGCAATCCTCGCACTATTTCAATGTATAAAATACAAAACCAACGCCATAGGGATAAACTGCTAGCACGCCCTAAAGCTAGTAGTACTCCAATGGGGAAAGAAAGGACGATGCTAACTGCTGCCATCAATAGGGTAAGTAGCAAACCATTCCACAGGCTGCTTCTTACCGATTGCAGGTTCAATCCTCCACCAATCAGCCAGAGGACGAGAGGGAAAGATAGTAACCATGCCAAAGATAGCCAGGAAGCAATAATGTGAGCAAATTTTCTGCCTAGCCACACACCTGCAAATGATAAGCCAGTAATTCCCAATAACCAGAAACGGGAGTTTAAGTCTAGGGGCACAACTACCAAGATAATACTGATAATTAAAGCTGCAATTGCTACAAAAATTGTCCTTGTTCTTTCCTTAGCAGTGAATACACCCCAACTCAAGGCTGTTAAAGAACTAGCGATGGCAAAAACGTTCCAAATCCGCCAGTACTGACTGCGAATGTATCTACCAACTAGCAATAAGGGTAAATTAACTTGAATTACCTGCCATTGTGCTTTATTTACTGCCCAATCCCAGATTCCTGTTATTATCCAGAAAAGTAATAGCAAGCAGATAATTGTAAGCAAGCCATTATACCAAGTACTAAAGAGATTTTTACGCAACCATAGCAATTGTGGATTTTGGATTTTGGATTTTGGATTTTGGATTTTAGATATTGGATTTGTCATATTTGATAATTTCCTTCACTCTAGGGCGCAAGCCTTGCGCCCCTACTCCTCACTCCTTCACTCCTTCACTCCCTCACTCCTCCCCTCATCACCTCTCTTTAATTTGCACAGTGCGATTAAATACATTCATAGATATAGAGGTAATCAAACTCAGGGTTAAATAGGTAAGCATAATTAATAACATTACCTCTACTGCCCTACCAGTTTGATTAAAGGTAGTGGAGGCGACAAAATAAATATCTGGGTAGCCAATTGCGATCGCTAAACTGGAGTTTTTGGTCAAGTTTAAATACTGACTGGTGAGGGATGGAATAATTACCCGTAATGCTTGGGGAAAAATTACTAACCGCATGGTGAGGGATGGCTGCAAACCCAAGGAAGCAGAAGCCTCCCATTGTCCTTTAGGTACGGATTGAATCCCACCCCGGACAATTTCGGCGATGAATGAGCCTGTATAAAAAGTTAGTCCGAGTAGTAAGGCAGAAAATTCTGGAGAAAGGGTAAACCAGGGAAATTCTACCCCATTTTGACTGAAGTAAATCAAGTTACCTAGGGAGGCTTTATTTTCTACCTTGGGTAAGCTGAGGAACACCGCAGAGTACCAAAATAGCAATTGTAGTAACAGGGGTGTATTACGAAATATTTCTACATATACCAAAGCCAGGTTCCGCACCAACCAGTTGTCAGATAGCCTGGCGACTCCCGCAGTTATACCCACAATGGTAGTAATAATAATGCCAGCGATCGCAATTCGTAAGGAGTTAATTAAGCCAATCCACAGAGCACGGCTGTAGGTATCCGATGGGTTGTAGGGGAGAGGAGTTTCACCAATATCAAAGGAAGCTTGCTGCTGGAGAAAATCAAACCCCAATTGAATGCCTAATTGTTGTAAATTGCGAGTGAGGTTACTCCAAAAAATTGCGATCGCTGCTGCTACTAGAAAGACAACAATCAACTGGCTTGCTACGTGCCAAAAGCGTTCGTCTCGCCATAGGGGAGGTTTCGTATGAGGGATTTTTCGAGTCATGGGTGAGTGGGGGAGTGAGGGTTGACAGTTGTTAGTTGTTAGTTGTTAGTTGTTAGTTGTTGGTTGTTAGTTGTTGGTTGTTAGTTGTTGGTTGTTAGTTGACAGTCTTTAATTCATCACTCCATCACTCCATCACTCCTTCCCTCCTTCACTCCTTCCCTCCTTCCCTCCTTCCCTCCTCATTTAAAGGGTGGAGAATACAAAAGTCCACCTTTTGTCCACAGTTGATTTTGACGGCGAGGTAGATTTAATTTGGTTTTAGGTCCGAGGTTGCGATCGTAAATTTCGCCGTAGTTACCAACGTGTTTAATAATCCTGACAGCAAAGTCTTTGGATAAACCCATCCCTTCACCGAGGTTGCCTTTACTACCTAAAAAACGTTGAATCTCAGGATTATCACTACTGGCGAAATCTGCCACATTTTGGGAATTTATTCCTAATTCTTCAGCCTTAATCAAAGCATAAACTACCCATTTGAGAACATCCGCCCATTTTGCATCTCCATCAGCCACAGCCGGTGCTAAAGGTTCTTGGGAAAGGACTTCATCTAAAATAATGTGATTGTCTGGTTTAGGGAGGGTAGTACGCCGGGAAATTAGTTGGGATTTATCCGAGGTAATGGCATTACAACGTCCTTGTTGGTAGGTAGCAAAAGCGAGATTAGCATCTTCAAATACTACAGGTTTATAACTAATTCCCATCTGTCGCATTTTATCGGCTAAGTTCTGTTCATTAGTTGTACCTGTGACAGTACAAATCGCCTTACCTTGCAAATCTTTGAGAGATTTAATATTACTATTTTTACCCACCATCATCCCCTGGCCATCGTAGAAGACTATGGGAGCAAATGCCATACCCACAGAAGTATCCCGGCTAGCTGTCAAAGTGGTGTTACGGCTGAGAAGATCCACTTCCCCGGTTTGCACGGCGGTAAAACGTTCTTTAGCGTTGAGATTGCGATACTCCACCGCATCTGGATTATCAAACAAAGCAGCGGCCACCGCACGACAGACATCCACATCCAGTCCGCTATATTTAGCATCAGCACCCACAAAGCTAAATCCAGGGTTATCTCCACTGACACCACAAGTTAGCCGTCCGCGACTTTTGATTTGATCTAACAGGCTGCTACTAGCTGCTCCTGGGGCATCTCCACCGCAAGCAGTTAAGCCGAGTGTCAAAAATGCGATCGCTGATAATAATGCGGATTTGAACATCAACATGGGTAAAAAAAATTTCATTACTCAACTAATAAATTACAGCAGAGTAAGACTCAATTTGTATGGTTCACAACAATTATGACTATACATTTAGTATTGTGATTATCAGTAGCGCATTGTAAGTAAATTACAATTGCTGCTATTTGAAAATTCAAATCAGAGTATGCTCAAAATCATGTGGAAATTGGAGCTAATCTTCAAAAAAATCGACCCTAAGCACCACAATCTATCTTAATGGAGCAATGTTGGAAACCCTTAGTTCTAATTAATCATGGGGTTCCCTGTCCCCTACACCCTTGTCATTTCTTGGGAGGCATTTGTGATAAAATAAAGAAGCCAACGCACCCAGAAGTGCCTAGTGGGGCAAGATTGGTGGTTCTCGCCAGATAACTCGCATCACCAAAAAGAAATACCTGATAGCAGGGGGGTCGAATGTTATGAATGAGAAAACGATACATCATAAAATATTTTTTGTCTGCTGCCGGACAGTTAGTGGACTTTAAACAGATGCTTGTGGAGGAGAATCACCGACGGGGTTTTAAGACACTCGTTGTCTTAGGACTAGACAAACCCAATAAAGCAAGAATCTCCCCCTACAAGCGCAGCTTTAGCGGTAAGAGTGTCAATACCAGTGACCCGGAACAGGTTAAACTAATATCTGGTAAGAGCCGCTCCAAATTTTTTCATGAGGCTTTTATGGGAGCTAATCTACAACAGATTGCCAGGTACTTGGATAACCTGGGTTGGGACTACCGTTTTGATGAGGAAGCAGAACGTATTATTACAGGTGTCGAAGCCGATCACCTGGAAGACTTCCTGATAGTTGTACAATTGGATGAAGATGGGAGGTTTTTTCGTTTATTTGCCCCCCAAGTTTTAACAGGAGTAGCAGATCATCCTTATAAAGCAGACATTTTACAAACCATGTTAGCTATTTCCTGGGAAACGAAAATGCTGCAATGGGAATATGACACTTCAGACGGGGAAATTCGTGCCATTATCGAGTTTCCCCTAGAAGACTCAGCACTCACAGAAAAGCAATTTAACCGTTGTTTGAGTGCCCTAATTCAAATTGTAGATAGCATTGCCATACCGCGTCTCCAGGAAGTCATGGTAACAGGCATAGATCCAGGAAATATAGAATTGGGTGAGAGGCTATTACTTAGCATTCAGGAACAAGCACCTGGAATGCTAGAACTGCTGGAAAAAGCTATGGAAGCCAGAAAGAAACGGGGCAGTTTCCCCAGCGAGGAAGCTGACATCTGATTAAAATAGCTATACTCCAAAATGATACCCTCACTATATACTAAAATTTTTTTGGTCTGGATATTATGACATCTTATGTAACCTCTTCTGCTAAGGCAGAAATGAGCGAACTCAGACGGCTAAAAGGTTTACTACCGCCAGAATTACAAAGTTGGGTGACAGTGGAAGGCACAATAGAGGTGAATCCACCCCTGATCCGTTGTGAAGAAATTAGTCGGGATCAGATAGAAATTCAAATTGATTTGGTGAAGTGGGACGAATTAGCGATGGATCAGCGCAATTTGCTGTTCTGGCATGAAGTCGCCCGGATTCAAAATGATACTATTCCTAAAGATGGCTGGGAAATGGCAGCATTAGCCATTGGTTTAGGTGGTGCTGTGGGTGAATTATGGGTACAGGATGGATTACTCCTAGTGTTAGCTTTAGCACTATGTGGTGTATCTGGTTGGCGGCTATATCAAAAAAATAATGGTAGCAAGCAAATTAAAGAGCTAACCGAAGCAGATGAAAAAGCGATCGCTCTAGCACAGCGTTTTGGTTACAGTCTCCCCAATGCTTATAAAAGTTTGGGTAGTGCCCTCAAAACCTTAATTGATAAGACTCCCAGCAAAAGACAGCGGTCAAAATATGAAGCCCGTTTATCTGCCCTCAAACGCAGTGCTAATAAAGCAAAGGCAAAATCAAAATCCAGGGATATGAATGAGGGAGTTTATTGAATTTTGGATTTTGGATTTTAGATTTTGAGGACAGTGTGGTCTTGGGGGTTCCCCCCATGAACAACTGTCCGGGATTGTAAAAGGCTGATCAAGCAATCCTTTCCAAAATCTACTTGCCAACTAATTTTGGATTTTAGATTGACCCCAAAGATAAATCTGGGGACTTGAAAAGAAATTTCGGATTTTGGATTTTAGAATAATTCCATCACTCCCTCACTCCTTCACTCCTTCACTCCTTCCCTTTGAATTCCGAACTCCGAACTCCGAACTCCGAACTCCCCACACTCCCTCACTTCTTCTAAAGTTGGTTTAACATCTTGTGGGTTTGTGGCACTACACGTACCTGTTTGACAAATCCCTTCATTAAAACTTGCCATGCCAAAACTTGGTCAGGAGAAGGTGGCAAAATGGTTATTTGACTTATGGAACCAGTAGCAGTATTCAAAGGCGTTACAGGCTGTAAAAACACCGGGATATGAGGACTTACAGCACCGATCAACTCCCCTGATTTTTGTAAATCTGTCAATTCTGTATTTTTAGAAACAATTATTTTGACAAAAACCTCTAACTTTGACTGATAACAGAGTTGGAGAAAATTTTTATGTGCCTGCCAATGATTTTCACCACTGACACTTGGCAGTTTCCAGTCCATACCTACCAAATCCAAGTAAGGCATCACTTGAGATAACTGCTGCGGACGATGTCCGCCAGTTTCCAAGTATACGGGTAATTTCGTAAGTGCGCGTACCAATGGTAAAAATTTGATTAGGAAAGGAGCATGAATCAGAGGTTCGCCTCCGGTCAGGCTAATGCTATCGTGTATAAAAGGTGCATTTTGCTGCTGAACCCATTCTAGTAATTTTTCTAGGGGGACAGGATTAGAGTAATTTTCAAAATCGCGCAAGCCAGGGTTGCGCTCTATTCTACATTCTGTGGGTATATTCCAAGTATGGGCACTATCACAGAAGTGACAGCGTAAATCGCATAAAGCAAAGCGAATAAAAATTTGACGCGTTCCCACATTCAGTCCTTCCCCTTGAATAGCGGAAAAGACTTCGATCAAATGGGCGTTGTTTTCCCTAGCACTATTTTTTATATTCATTTTGATCAAAACAAAGCGTATGCGTCAGAATAATTCGTAATTGATAATTCATAATTCATGGGTTTGTGCCCACGGATGAATCCTCTTTCTTGAATCAAGCAAAGTTGAAAATTTATCCAATTACAGATTACACAGATTCCACTGTCCGTGTAATCCAAAAATTCGTGATCCATAAATAATTTAGGGGTTTTCACCATTAATAACTAACTATGAATTAATAATTATGAATTAATTGCTCACCTCGTCACCATCGTACAGTTATCAGCTTCTTATTCTGTTGTGAATCCTCCTGACCAAATTTCCGAGCCATGTTCCCAATGTTCCCAACGAAAGCCATCCAAGAGGCGATCCCCTAAAGCAGGTGCTTTCATAGCATCGCCGTTTTTGATCAGTGCTCCCGTAGGCAATTATTTGCAACATTTGTCTTGAAAATACCTCTTTATTCTTAAGCTGTCTACATTTAGATTTACCTCTTCCCTCCCTATTTTCACACTAGAAGAAAGTTTTATGACCACTCCATCTCCACAGGTTAATTTTCCAGTTACCTTCCTTCAAGATCAGGCCATAATAAACACACCATCAAGGTTGAGCGTGTTAGAGGCTGTAGCCTTTCAACAAACTTGTCAAAGCTTAACTCAAAAAGATATACCTCCCCAGAAAATTATTATTGATTTCCAGAACACCATTTTTATGGATAGTAGTGGCTTGGGTGCGTTGGTAAGCAGCTTGAAAATGACCCAGGATAAAGGGATTGGATTTATTCTCAGTAATGTAAATTCCAAGGTGATGGCTGTTCTGAGCTTGACAGAACTAGATCGGGTGTTTGAAATTCAAACTGCTAGTAATGTGCTAACAACTCCACTCCGTCAGTTAGAAGAACAGCTACCCACAACCCATCCTTCCATTCGCTCGTGGATGAAAAGGTTCATAGATATTATAGGTTCTGTGATCGGTTTAGGGATTACAGTGGTTTTATCTATACCTATTGCGATCGCTATTACTATTGATAATCCTGGGCCAATTTTCTTCCAGCAAACCCGGTGTGGTTGGATGGGTAAACGCTTTCAAATCTGGAAATTCCGTTCGATGTGCGTGGATGCAGAAGCGAAGAAGTCTCAAGTCAAAAACCAGGTACAAGGAGCCTTCTTTAAAAATGACAACGACCCCAGAATTACCACAGTAGGTCGTTTTTTACGGCGTACTAGTTTAGATGAACTACCGCAATTTTGGAATGTGCTCAAAGGTGAGATGAGCTTAGTGGGAACCAGACCCCCCACCCCTGACGAAGTAGAACGGTATGAAGTACCAGAATGGCAACGTTTAGATGTAAAACCGGGAATGACTGGTGAATGGCAAGTAAATGGACGCTCCACCGTGCGTAGTTTTGAAGATGTGATTCGTTTAGACTTGCAATATCAAAAAAATTGGAGTTTATTGTACGACTTACAGTTAATTTTTAAAACAATAGCTGTTTTATTCAATAAAAATAGCGGTGCGGTTTGACACTCCCCGCAATAAATTGACCGGGATCAATCCACCCGATTAGACAGTTCACACTTGCCCTTGTGGGTGATTCCAACAACTGACAAGAGACTCGTAGGGGCACGGCATCCACAATATAATTCACATCCCCGTATATCAACAACGCCGTGCCCTCATGGATGACTGTGGAGCCGAGCCAAACCCACCAACACCTGACAACAGGCCCAAAGCATCCACAATATAATTCATCCCCGTATATCAAAAACGCCGTCTCACATCTTGCACCACATTATTATTGCGAAAATCATCGCCTGTAACCCTTATTATTTGGTAGAGTGGGCAATGCCCACCTTACCCTTATTGAGAAGGTGCAAGATATGTGCCGTACCCTTGTGGATGACTGTGGAGCCAAGCCAAACCCACCAACACCTGACAACAGACCCAAGGCATCCACAATATAATTCACATCCCCGTATATCAAAAACGCCGTGCCCTCATGGGTGATTGTGGTACATCACCCATAGATACTGTTTTCATTGTGATTTTCCCTGAACCAAAATATATGGGTGGGCACGGCGACAGTAAGGTTATTCATTAAAAATAAATATTACAGGTGCCGTGCCCCTACTAGATAATGGATTGTTTGGGAAATGTCAAACAATCCATTATCCAATTTCCCCTTCCTCATCTGTGTATTTTTCGGAAATATTACCCTTCATTATCCGGAAATATACTGTTCTCAACCTGGTAATAAGGTTTGCAGAAAATGTAAATGACTAGATAATTACAGCTTGTTATCTTATGAATGTAAGGGATGAGTTGAGAGACAAAAAACAAATCAACAAGTTCCAAACACACACAAATGAGGAGAAAAAATCATGTTATCTAATAAATCTAAATTGTTCGTTGAAATTTCCGAAGAACAGCAAGAAGTTGTAGCTGGTGGAAATATTGGTTTGTTTCAAGCAAGTTTTGCAGATTACGAGTATGAAGCGATTGGAAACATAGGAACTTCTGTGGCTGGTCCTGGTGGTGGTGCTGCTGGTTCAGTTACTCAAGCTGTTGACATCGATTCTACCGCTGGTCAGGGAGTTGCACTGTTTGTTAGCTAGTTATTTTGATGAATCTCAGGGATGAATTGAAAAGCAAAAAGTAAATCAATTTATCCCGAATACACACACAAATGAGGAGAAAAAATCATGTTATCTAATAAATCTAAATTGTTCGTTGAAATTTCCGAAGAACAACAAGAAATTATAGCTGGTGGAGATATTGGTTTTTTACAAGGAAGTTTTGCAACTTTCGAGTATGAAGCGATTGGAAACGTAGGAACTTCTGTGGCTGGTCCTGGTGGTGCTGCTGCTGGTTCAGTTACTACAGCCGTTGACATCGATTCTGCCAGTGGTCAGGCAGTTGGACTGTTTGTTAGCTAGTTATTTTGATGAATCTCAGGGATGAATTGAAAAGCAAAAAGTAAATCAATTTATCCCGAATACACACATAAATGAGGAAAAAATCATGTTATCTAATAAATCTGAATTGTTCGTTGAAATTTCTGAAGAACAGCAAGAAGTTGTAGCTGGTGGAGATATTGGTTTTTTTCAAGGAAGTTTTGCAACTTTCGAGTATGAAGCGATTGGAAACGTAGGAACTTCTGTGGCTGGTCCTGGTGGTGCTGCTGCTGGTTCAGTTACTACAGCCGTTGACATTGATTCTGCCAGTGGTCAGGCAGTTGGACTGTTTGTTAGCTAGTTATCAGGTATCCAATATATTGATGATCTGGCAGATTATAATCTAGAATTTCTGCTTGATAACTAAGTCTAATTATGGGCATGAGTTGATGGATAAAAATAGATCAACAAGTCCCATTATATACGGAGTACAAAGCTATCAGCTCATGATAAATGAGGATTTACAAAGATATGATTCCTTACTTGTTTTCCCATTTTTGCTGATAGCTTATTACTTTCACAAATGAAAAATTTGTCATTGCTATATATCAGGTGCATATATTACCAGTAAGAAAAGGTAATACTATGTCTAACCAGTCCCATGCCAAAAACTCCAACCTATTCATGGAGTTATCTAGTCAGAATAGGGAGTTGATACTATGTCTTACCAAATCAAATCAAAAAATCCTGAATTATTCACAGAAGTGTCTGAATACGAACAGGAGGCTGCGGCTGGGGGATTATCGGTGTCATTATTCCAACAAGAAACAGAGATATTAAGTTTTGCGAATAGTCAAACTAGTGCTTCTAGAGGAGATATTAACATTTCTTCCAGTCAAACATCTCTGTATAGTCTCTCGCAAAAAACCACAGGAATCGTCTTCAATCTTGGTAATTATTACAGCAGTCCTGGACCCAAAGTCCCTGCTTTGCAATTATTACGTCGAATGTTTTTGTATTTTTTATCTAGGTAGGTTTTACTCGTTTCTTAGTGGGTCAAAACTTAAAATTCCTGGTTCTCATTGTTTTGGGTAGTGTGCCATGAAATACCAGTTTGTACAACAACATAGTGAAGAAGATTGCGGCGCGGCTTGTATTGCGACAATCTCTAGACATTATGGCCGTACCTTCACCCTCAATCATATCCGGGAAGCAGTAGGCACTGGACAGTTAGGCACTACTTTACTTGGATTAAAAAGAGGTGCAGAAACCCTAGGTTTCAATGCTCGTCCCGTGAGAACTTCCCCAGAACTGCTCAACCGGATGCAAGAAGCACCCTTACCAGCAATTATCCACTGGCAGGGACATCACTGGGTAACTTTATATGGGAAAAGAGGCAGAAAATATGTAATTGCTGATCCCGGTGTAGGTATCCGCTATCTATCTCAACAAGAGGTTGTTGAGGGATGGACGGATTATTTAATGTTGTTGCTGGAGCCAGATCCCATTCGCTTTTTCGCTCAAGAGAACGATGAGGTTGGTGGTTTTTGGCGTTTTTTTCGCCGGGTATGGCTGTTTCGGACAATTCTCGCCCAAGCCTTACCTCTAAACCTAATATTGGGGATGCTATCCTTAGCTTCTCCGTTTTTGCTGCAAATCCTTACCGATGATGTGTTAGTACGGGGGGATACTAAGCTACTAACTACCGTAGCAATTTCTGTGGTGGTAATGAATTTTATCTCCAGTAGCCTTGGTTGGGTGCAGTCAAACTTAATTGCTCACTTTGCCCAACGGCTACAATTAGGATTTGTGATGGAGTTTGGACGACAAATCCTGCGCTTACCCCTTTCTTACTACGAAGCCCGACGCAGTGGAGAAATTGTCAGTCGTCTCCAAGATATTTCCCAGATTAATCAATTGGTGGCTCAAGTTGTAGTTAGTTTACCTAGCCAATTGTTTATTGCCTCAATTTCCTTTGGGGTGATGGCTTTCTATAGTTGGAAGCTGACTATGGTAGCTGTAGTTGTAGCTGTGGTAATGAGCATCACTACAATTATTTTTCAACCGTCTTTACAACGAAAAACTCGGGAATTGTTGGTGAAGGAGGCAGAAACTCATGGGGTGCTAGTAGAAACTTTCAAAGGTGCGTTAACTCTGAAAACTACCACCGCAGCACCGCAATTTTGGGATGAGTTCCAAAGTAAATTCAGTCGTCTGGGAACTCTGACTTTACGTACTATGCAAATTGGTATTATCAACCATAGTTTTTCGGGGTTTGTAGCAGCCATTGGTGGGGTAACTTTGCTCTGGGTTGGGGGTAATTTAGTTATTAATCCAGCAGAGAACCTGAGTATTGGTAAATTACTAGCATTTAACGCCATGAATGGTAACTTCCTGGCATTTATTGCTAGTCTCATCAGTTTTGTGGATGAATTTACTAGGGCAAAAACTGCTACTCAACGACTATCAGAGGTAATAGATGCGACCCCAGAAAATGAGGGGGATGGTAAAAAGCCCTTTGCTCAAATTCCCGGCGATGCTGATATTATTTGCACTAAAATAAACTTCCACTATGCAGGAAGGGTTGATTTACTAGAAGACTTTTCTCTAACTATTCCCGGAGGAAAAGTTATTGCATTAATTGGTAAATCTGGTTGTGGTAAAAGTTCTTTAGCAAAAATAATTGCGGGTTTACATCCCATCCATTCTGGTAATATCCGAGTTGGTATTTATAATTTACAAGACCTTGCCCTTGATTGTCTGCGTCAGAAGGTAGTTCTCGTACCTCAGGATGCTCATTTCTGGAGCCGTTCAATTATTGAAAACTTTCATTTAGGAGCGCCATATGTCTCCTTTGAGCAGATTGTAGAGGCTTGTAAAATTACTGGTGCTGATGAATTTATTAGTAAGCTTCCTGATAAATATCAAACTATTTTAGGGGAGTTTGGAGCAAATATTTCTGGTGGACAAAGGCAGAGGTTGGCAATAGCCAGAGCAATTGTGACAGATCCACCAATCCTAATTTTAGATGAGTCTACTGGTGGGTTAGATCCTGTGAGCGAGACAGAAGTATTAGATAGATTATTTCAACATCGCAAAGGCAAAACTACTATTTTAATTACTCACCGTCCCAGAGTAGTGAACCGAGCTGATTGGATTGTATTACTAGATAAGGGGAAGTTGAAATTACAAGGCTCTTTAGAAGAGTTGCGCTCTTTACCAGGGGATCATGTAGATTTTTTGAATCCATGATTTAAAGTCGGGGGAAATGGTAAGAGGATGTTGGGAAAGTATCTTGATCCCCTATCAAGGGGGGTGTAAGTCCCTCACAAGGGTCGATTTTTAATTTGGAGATGAGTAGTAGTCTGTCCCATTAATTTTGAAGGGCTGCTGTAGTGCGGGCCGGAAAGCCCGCTACAGCAGGGAGCGAGACGCTCCCACTACAATTGTTTTACCCCTCATAACTAATGTAGCGGAATAGTAGTACTTGACCACATTAATTTTGCAGGGTACACAAACTTCTAGATTTATCCTCTTCCTCTTTTCCTTCGCGCTCTTTGCGCCTTTGCGGTTCATCCCTCTACCCCTCATAACTAATGTGGCGGAGTAGTAGTGCTTCACCAATTTAATTTTGATGGCTAGAGGAAAAAACCGCTCCAGGCACAGCTGACTTTTCACGTTATGTGGAAAAGTTAACGAAAAACCAACCCCTCAGTCCCCTTCCCGACACGGGAAGGTGGGAAAATCAAAGTCTCTCTCCTTTTAGGAGAGAGATGAGCGAGAGAGATTTTCCAGATCCCGTAAAAAGTAAGACTATATGATTTGACGAAAAACTTTCATTCCCTACTCCTAGGTAAACCTAATTCTTCCCTTCAACATATTCCGGTAGGTGATAATTATGCTCTATACACATGGTCAAAAACTGGTTCCTGCTGTTCAAAGTGAAGATTTTCTACCACCTGTGAGTCCTTGGACTTCCTTGGCGGGAATATTTTTGGTGGGGACGGTTAGTTCTGGAATTGCCCTGGCTTCTTGGGTTAAATATAATGTGACGGTAAAAGCTCCGGCGTTGGTACGTCCTACGGGAGATATTCGTTTAGTACAACCGGAACGAGATGGTACTATAAAAAGAATTTTAGTTAAAGAAAATCAAGTGGTGAAGTATGGCGATGCCATCGCATACCTGGATGATGAGCCACTACAAATTAAAAAAAGTCAATTACAAGGTACTCTCGACCAAGGTAAGTTACAACTGATTCAATTGGCTGCCCAAACTCGCAGTTTGGATGTGCAAATTATGGCCAACAGAAGGGTTATACAAAGAACTATTGCTTCTGCTCAAGCAGATTTACAACGCCAACAACGGGATTATCAACTGCAGCTAGTTACTACTAGTAGTGAATCCAGTGCGGCTTTGGCAAGTTTACAACAAGCTAAACTGAATTTACAAAAGGCTGAATCAGATTTGGAATTTGCTAAAATAGATAGCGATCGCTATCAACATTTATCTGCAGCTGGTGCTGTTAGCCGCCGCGATTTCGAGCAGAAAAAACTGATTGTTGAGCAGTCAAAATTAAGACTAAAAGCCGAACGAAAAGCCATTGATGTCGCTCAAGCTAAGCTGGAAACTGCACAAGCGGCGATGAATCCTAGTATGGCACCAATCGCGATCGCGAAACAACGAATTGCCCAAGAAAAAGCTAGGGGTGAAGCAACAATTGCTACCTTAATTAAGGAGAAGGAAGCTTTACTGCAACGCCAGGTAGAACTCCAAACCCAATTCCATCAATATCAAAAAGAAATACAACAATTAGATACTCAACTGCAAAGTACGGTAATTCGTGCTACCAGTGATGGTACTATCCTCAAATTAAATTTACGTAACCCTGGTCAAGTGGTTAATCCAACTCAAGCGATCGCAGAAATTGTACCCCATAATGCACCTCTAGTTCTCAAGGCAATGATTTCCACAGCAGATATTAAAAATGTGGAGGTAAATCAAACTGTACTATTGCGTCTGAATGCATGTCCCTATCCTGACTATGGCACTCTCAATGCTGTAGTTACTAGCATTTCCCCTGATACTATTTCTGCTGATAGTAATGGTACTAGGACTGCTAGCAATCGCTATTTTGAAGCTACGATTAAACCTAAAGGTCTTTCTTTTGGCAATTCCCAAAAAACCTGTACCATTCAAACGGGAATGAATGCCACTGCTGATATCATTTCTAAGCAAGAAACAGCCTTACAATATATGCTCAGAAAGGCCAGGTTAATTACTGATTTATAAATAATTATTGCATCTACTCAAAAATAGCTACATACAGTACTAATACTGTGAGTACGAGTTTATGTTGTTACTCAATTTTGGATTTTGGATTTTGGATTTTGGAAAAATCCCACTATCAACTATCAACTATCAAATATCAACTATTTTTCAGTTAGGTCATAGTCTAATTATGCCATATTTCTAATTTGCTATTCCCCCATAAAACCATTCGAGCAATATTTCCTGTGCCTTACTATTTGTATGCTTACATTTTAGTGTTTCTATTTTACGTTACCATCACCATTTGCTATTTCCGATATTATTACAGAACCCAAAAAGCATTGCAGTGGTGGTACTCTAGGCAGTCCATGCGACAATTCCAGGAGGCTGAGATAATCCGGGATAGCTTATTGCAGGAATCTTTCACTATTCGCCGATATCTAGAAATACTATCGAGAGATCATGCGGATATACCACAGGAATATTTCGTCACAATTAATAATTGGCATCAGTCTTTAGCAAAATTAAGCGATCGCTTATTTCCAGAATGCCTTCCAGATCATTTACCATTGGCAATTGAGTTTTTGCTAGAAAAGTGGTTGGAGTCCTATCCAAACCTAGAATTTGACATTCTCTTACCAACAAATTGGCGCGTAGAAGCAGCCGATTGCAGCCTAGTTATTTTAACTGCTCTAGATGAGTTACTCAGAATCACCATGTCCCAACCTTCAGAGCCTACATCAATCTACATACGCTTAAAACTAAAGCAAAATATCGGTATGCTTATAGTACGTTTCTACTATTCAAATGTACCTCTACTGGTATGTCATTCCCGTTTAACAGAAGTATCATACCTCAGCAAAAGCTTTAAATTCTTAACATCTGGTAAATGTATTTTTCAAATGAAACAACAATCTATGTCCTATTTATTTTCTTGGTAAATACTGTGATAATCATGAATAATTATTGCGTGTTTATTAAGACTAATTATTTTTTATGTAAAACTTAATATTTATGTAAAAACCACATAACTAGCTATTAGTAGTTAAGTGAGCAGTTGTGAAGTTATTTAACGATAGTACTTTTCCGGAACTTCATAATTAATATCTGTAATAGTATAATAGGGAATATACGCAGTAGATCACAAACTGTCAGAAACAGACGTAAAAATCAGTGTTTCAGCCTTCACCACTTTTGGGTTATTCAGTATTCGTGTAATAGGGTAGACGCAGGCAGAGCGGGTTGCGGTCAGATATCACTTAGATATCACTTAATAACAGCTAGCACCATTGATGTTCAATGCTAGTTGAAATGTGCTTTCCCTATTTTTCTACTGATAGTATTTACCTTTAACTGATTTTTACACTAGCTTTAAGTTATCTTTAACTTATCTTTAAGAATAGGAAGTATCTGCCCAGACAAATAATTATAGACTCAGTTAAGAGTAAAAAGATAATGACTACAAATACTGTGTGTATAAATGTATAAATTCCCATTTTATTAAACATCAGGGGAAGTAAATTGAAGCTTATTTTACTGCATCTGAATCGGTATTTATAGTTGCTCAATTTCGGGGGAGCAGATGATGAAGCAAGCTCTATTAGCAAAAGCATTATTAAAAATTCTGGTAGTTGACGATCATGAATCAGTACTTAGTGGAACCGTTGATGTTCTTCAGCATACATATGCAGATGCAGAATTTGTTAAGGCTCTAAATGCGGAAAATGCCCTTGAGGCAATTAAGATTTCCCAGCCAGATTTGGTGGTTATGGATCTCTCCATTCCTCAAAGGATTGGTATGATAGCTAGACCTGAGACGGGGATTCAACTGCTGAGGACAATTATGAACGAATATCCCGAATTGAATATAGTTGTCCAGACTGCTCATGTTAGAACATTAGTCAGGGTTAGACCAGATATTGATGCTCACAAGGGAGGCTTTACGGTTGCAGATAAAAGCCTAACTAGTCAAGAGATGTTAACCAGAGTCGATTGGTCGTTGCAAGGATTGACTCATACTAAAGATATTAAAGGAATTTATTCTGGATTAGAGGTAAAACCAGAATGGCTGAGGGTGCTGACATTAGCTTTTGACGAAGGATTACAAGATAAAGCAATAGCATTACAAATGTGTGTATCCGAGCGCATGGTGCGTCATTATTGGAGCAAGTTACAAGATGCTTTACATGTGTATCCAGAAGAGGGTAAAAACATCCGCATTCAAACGGAAATGCAAGCCAGGGAAGAAGGATTAATTGACTAAGTTTTGTCAAAATCTGCATTATCTATCAGGGGTTTGCTCCGCAATATACCTTATAATTGAGTTATCAAAATAATTATTATTTCAGTGATTTTACTGGTATTTTCATTCTCAAATTTGGCTAAGGAAAAAGGTTAAAGGTTTTCCCCTATCTCTGAAATCAATAATTACTACCTCTATTTTTTATAGTTTAGGCAAAGCCTATGCAATCAGAATTTTGGCAAAAACTGAAAGCAGAACTAAGTATTTGGCGTGTAGGTGCCTTACCAGGTCTGGTTGTGATTCTAGTGATTATTCTTGCCCGTTTTACTGGTGCCATACAATCTTTAGAATTATTAGCTTTTGATACCTTTTTGTTATTGCGCCCAGAAGAGCCGATAGATAGAAGAATTTTGATAGTAGGGATTAATGAAAAGGATATTAGTAATGTTGGTAGTTATCCTATTCCTGATCTAGAGATTGCCAAGTTAATATCAAGATTGCAAAAATATAATCCTAGGGTTATTGGTCTTGATATTTTTAGAAATTTACCCGTGGAGCCTGGTAATAAGGAGCTAATTGATGTTTTTCAAAAAAGCAAAAATTTAATTGCAATTAACAAAGTATTACCAGATAAAATCGACTCTCCTCCAGCATTACCCCCAGAACAAATTGGCTTTGCCGATCAAATTACGGATATTGATGGCAAATTAAGACGTAGTTTATTGGGAACGCCATCTGGTAAAGACTATCACTTCGCCATGTCCTTACGTCTAGCAGAGAATTATTTAGCAAAAGAACGTATAAGTCTAGAAAATGGGATTCGCGATCCCGCAGCCATGAGGTTTGGGAGGAGAGAACTTCCCAGATTTTTGTCCAACTCTGGTGGATATGTGGCGACTGATGCGGGTGGTGTACAAGTACTACTAAATTTTCGCAGTGGTCAAAAACCCTTCCGCACCATTTCTTTAGAGGATGTGCAAACTGGAAACTTTAAAGCTGAATGGATTCGCGATCGCATTGTGATTATTGGCATGACCGCTCCTAGTATTAAAGATTTTATCACTACTTCTGCGGTTACATCCAGCCAACTATCAGCAGGACGAGTATATGGGGTGGAAATTCAAGCCCATACCAGCTCGCAAATTATTAGTGCAGTATTGAACAACAGACCACTATTAAGAACTTGGGGAGATAATTGGGAATACCTATGGATTTTATGTTGGGGAATTATGGGAATTAGTTTTGCCAGACTTACCCAATCCCCTTTTATCAATCTCTTAGTTGTGGGTGTTGCTAGTAGTAGCTTGATTATATTTAGTTATTTCATTCTCTTAGTCGGGGGATGGTGGATTCCAGTTACTCCAGCACTAATAGTAATGGCTGTGAATGGGATGGGGATGACAGCTTTATATGAATATGACAAAGCTATTCGTTTAACTATTAAAATTCGCCACGATTTAATTGAGCGCACCTTTGAAACTATCCATAATGGACCATTACAAACCCTCGCTAAAGCCTTAAAATTAATTCGAGAACGAGAGTTACCGGCAGATGAATTACTGGAAGAATTATCAGGTGACTTACAAAAGTTAAACCGTGAGTTGCGGGGAATTTATGAATTTTTGCAACGGGAACCGATAAATCAAGATAGTAGTTTGTATCTAGGAAATGGTTTAGTAATTAATTTACAAGACCCGATTCATGAAGTTCTTTATCAAGTTTATAATTATACCTTAGAGCGAAAATTTCCTTGCTTTAAAACTCTGAAGATCAAGATCCGTAGTTTTGAACCAGTTCAAGATTGTCATTTGAATTTGTCACAAAAGCGAGGATTATGTCGATTTCTAGAAGAAGCTTTATGTAATGTAGGTAAACATGCTAAAGGAGTCACCCGTTTAGAGGTTTATTTTACTAGAAATGAAGGCTGGTATACGATCAATGTCATAGATGATGGTTTGGGTGCTACTTCATACAAGGAAGGTAGGGGAACCCAGCAATTTAGAAATTTAGCACGACATCTTAAAGGTAAATTCAGGCGATCGCCTCTTTCTCCTAGGGGTACTCTATGCGAACTTTCTTGGCCTATACATAAGTCTTATTTGTGGTCTTGAAATATCCTCTCAGTACGGAGACGCTCCGCGTTAGCGTTAGCTCTCCTGTTAGCGTGCCTCTTACAGAGGAACTACGTTAACGCGCAGCGTGTCGCGAAAGCGACTCAGCTCTCCCGAAGGGAGCAAGGGGCACGGTAGTTGTTCATGGGGGAAACCACGCCATTTGCTCTTAGTGGGAAACCACGCCAGTTCCTCCATTTGGGGAGACCCCAAGACCGGACTGGCTCCACAAGACTGCAATGGCTCCCCAAGACCACACTACCTCACCGCAACGCGCTTCTCTGGGCACTACAAATTTACAGCAGTTTTCATCTATTTGAACCACATCTTCATGTAGGGGTTTAGCAGTGCTAAACCCCTACGGTGTGGTCTATTTACCTGAAAATCGCTGTAAACAAGATATGGGCATTACAAGTGACGAATTTTTTTAACGTACTTGTTTGAGACTTTCTACCTGTTTAGTAAATTGGTCAGTAAGTAAGCTAATTACAGTTCTTTCTTCCCGCACTTTAATATTGGCACTGATAGACATTCCTGATTGTAGAGATATCTTTCTACCTTTAACATTCAGTTGTTGGCTATCTAAACGAACTTTAGCTGGAAATCTATAAAATTGGTGGGTTTCATCTGGGGGTAAAGCATCAGAACCAATAGAGATAACTTCACCTTTAATATCACCAAACTCACTAAAAGGAAAAGAATCGATTCTCACATCAACCTTCATTCCCTCTCTGACAAAACCAATATCTTTATTGGTAATGAAAGCTTCAGCAATTAAAGTATCTTGTGGTACTATTTTTAGCATTTCTAGCTGGGTAGCATTAGCCACAAATCCAGGATATGCTTGTAAATCAAAAACTGTACCATCTACAGGAGCGCGTAATTCTTGATACTCAACATTTAATTTTGTTTGGGCAATTCTACTCCTTATCTCTGCTAATCTTTTATCATTTTCTACAACTATTTTGGTCAATTGACTATCAACTTCTGCAATTCGTTTTTTATTGTTACCGATATTTTCCAATACATTTTTACTAGAAGTGGCAACAGTATTGCTTAATTCTTCTTTTCCCTGTTGGACATCAAATTTTAGCCTTTTCTGTTCTTCGGTTAACTGTTTTACTTCTGCTTCACGGGTTGCAACCTGTTGTTGTTGTCTCAAAAATTGTAGTTGGGCGATCGCACCTTCTTGTTGTAATATCTTTAAGCGAGAAAATATTTCTTTATCAATTGCTAAATTATTTTTTGCATCTTGTAACCGCACTTCATTTTGAGATAATTGTTTCTTGATTTGCTCTATTTCTAATCGGGCAACGGCAGAACGAGAATCTAATTCTTTTTTAGCAGTTTGTAGCAGTTGGGTTTCGTCTGTTCCTAAACCAACACCAGTGGTAGATTTCCGGAGTTGATTTCTTAATAATTCATTTTCTTTGACTAAAGCCGCACGATTTTTCAGCAGGAAGGCAGTTTCTTTGGGTAAGTTCCCTCGTACAAATTCCAATTCTGCTGTTATTCCCGAAGTGGAGTTCATTAATTTGCGGTAAATATTATTTTCTCGAATTAAGAAATCACGAACTTTCTGCAAAGACTTTAGTTCTGCGTTGGTGGCGACGGAGTCAAAGGTCAGTAATAAATCCCCTTGTTTGACTTTATCCCCATCTTTCACATACACTTTCTTCACCAACCCATTCACTGGTGCTTGCACTTCTTTCACTGCACCTTCTGGTTTAAGTTGTCCGGCGGCTGGCACTACTTGCTCAATTTTGGCGATGCTTGCCCAAATTATTCCAAAGCAGGCTAACCCCACCAAGCTCATCATAATGGCACGAGACCACATCGGTGATTGCTTGAGGACTACTGATTGTTCGTGGCTGTGATTTTGTGATTTAGGTCTACCTTTAACTATCTGGGAATTTTGGGAAATAGTGTCTTGGATTTGCCGGGTTTGCCTGCCATTTACTTGAGTCATTTTATTTATTAGTTATGTTATTAGTAAAAAATTTGTTGGTTTTAGGGCTTGCTATTGTTTATTGGTAAGTTATTGCCCAAAAAGTACTCAACAACTTACCAATATCTTCAAAATTACAAATTAACTTCTTGTTGCTGGTAGAGATAATAATAATGACCTTGAAGAGCCATTAATTCTTCATGGGTTCCCTGTTCAACTACCTTCCCCGCATCCATCATAATAATGGTATCTGCATTTCTAATGGTGTTCAAACGGTGGGTAATAAAGAAGAGAGTATCTCCCTTAAATTCTTCGGCTAAATTTAAACAAACTTCTCGTTCCGTGGGATAGTCTAAAGCACTGGTAGCTTCATCGAGAACTAATAATTTTGGTCTTTGCAGAACGGTACGAGCGATGGCAATTCTTTGTCTTTGTCCACCGGAAAGACCAGAACCCCGTTCCCCAACTTTGGTATTATAACCATTGGGTAGACTCATAATAAATTCGTGGGCGGCTGCAACCTTGGCTGCGGCAATAATTTCTTCACTACTGGCATCGGGGTTAGTCAGGGCAATATTTTCTTGCACCGAACCATCGAATAGTAGGGTATCTTGGGGGACTACACCTATTTGTCGCCGCAGGGAATAAAGTTCAACCTTGGCAATATCATAACCATCCATTAAAATTCTGCCTGACTCTGGCTCGTACAGTCTCAGCAGTAATTTCATCATGGTACTTTTACCAGATCCACTTCTACCAACTATACCCACAAATGTTCCTGCCGGAAATTCTAGGTTGACATTACAAAGCTGTAATGGTCCACTATTGGCAAAGCGGAATGATGTATTCTCATACTTAACGCCGCCTTGGATGGGAGGTAAGGGGATATTGAAACGGTCTTGTTCTGCTTCTTCTGGTGTATCGACAATATCGCTCAAACGTTCCAAGGATAAAGCTGTTTGTTGGAAGTTTTGCCAAAGTTGTGCCAAACGTAAAATAGGACCAGTCACATAACCGGAAATGATGCGGAAGGCGATTAGTTGTCCTAGGGTTAATTCTCCTTGGAGTACTAAGTATGCACCCGCCCACAATACTAATAAACTACTGAGTTTGTTGAGGAATTGGCTACTAGAATTGGCAAGGGTGGAGGTAATGACAGTTTTAAACCCGGCGGATACATAACTTGCGTAACGTTCTTGCCAAGAAAAACGCGATCGCAATTCAATGTTCTGGGCTTTAACTGTCTGAATCCCTGACAATACTTCTACTAGATGAGATTGGGTTTCGGCGTTCCGTTCTGCTTTGGTGCGTAGTTGCTTTCTAATGGTAGGAGAAGCGATTAAGGTAACTAGCACAAATACAGGAATTGTTGCCAAGGCTACCAAGGTCAACTGCCAACTGTAGAACAGCATGACGATGATATAAACCACCGAGAATACTGCATCTAAACCTACGGTTAAAGCTGTACCTGTGAGAAATTGACGGATATTTTCTAGTTCGTTCACCCGGGTAGATAATTCACCCACCGGACGGCGTTCAAAATACCGTAGGGGTAATCTCAGCAAGTGGTCGATAATTTCTGAGCCTAAACCCATATCGATACGGTTGGTGGTATCGACAAATAAGTAAGTTCTTAATGTAGTTAATAATGCTTCAAATAAACCTACTACTAGTAGTAACCCCCCTAAAACATTCAGGGTATTGAGACTATTTTGATTGATTACTTTATCAATAATTACTTGGATTACCAGGGGATTAGCCAACTGAGCTAATTGGACAAAAAAGGAGGCAATAAAGACTTCTAATAATACCCGACGGTACCTTGATAAATAGGGTAAAAACCACTGTAAGCCAAATCTTTCTTGGGGGGTTGCTTTTGTGCGCGAGAGCAATAACACTCTCATTTGCGGCGGATAATTTTCTGGGTCTGAATTTAACTTTTCAATAACCTCTGAGGGCTGACGACTGATGATTCCCCTTTCTGGTACCCCTAATACTACCCTACTGGCTCCTGCTTCATATAAAACTGCAAAGGTGCCATCATATTGGACAATTGCCGGGGTCGGAATCTTAGCTAGGGAAGCAGAACTCACGTCTATGAGTTGGGATTTGAGTCCCATTAATTCTCCCAGGTAAGCACAAAGCTGAAATGAGACATTACCTTGGCGTTTGATTTGATCGTTTAATATCCGCCGAATAATGTCTTTACGTAAAGGAACCTCTAAATACTGGGAAAGCATTTGGAAACAGGCAAAAGTCCCATTTACCTCTCCCTTTCCCCGGACAAAGGGGTATTTTTTCAGTTTTGTTGCCTTGGTACCCCCAGTACCTGCTGTTCCTCCTACTTCCGGTTCTGGTGCATAGGGAATGTCAAATTCCTGGGATATATTGGCTGTGGAGTCGCTGACTACCACCGGAGTATCTGACAATAATAAATCCGCTGGCCGCAAACCAACTAAACGTACTGGTTTTTGCCCCTGTACGTGAATGGTATCTTGTCCGTCCATCAGTTGTAAGCGAGAGCCAAGGGGAAAATTACTGATCTCTCCATCACCACTGACAAACCAATTGCGATCGCTACTTAGTTGACTCAATGGAGTTCTGCCCGGTGGTAAATAATCAACCCTTGCTTGTGCCAAAGCATTCTGAGCCAATTCTTTGAGACTCACATCCCCAAAAGCTTGCACTTCCTGTTGCATTCCCAGAACATCAAAAACTTCCGCCACATGGCAGCGATTTTGACAGACATCAGCAAAGTTGGGATAACGTTGTAGTAGCTGTAAAAACTCTCCTGGTTCAATTGCTAAACCAATCACCTCAGTAGAAGCGATCGCAGTTTCGCAGGCAACATCTCTAAGTAAACTAATCTCACCTATAATTGACCCAGGCTCCAGCAATTGCAAGGTAATTGGCATTTGCGTCCGTGGGTCGTATGCCAGTAGACGAGCTTTTCCTTCATAAAGAATTATTACTTGTTCTGGCTTATTTTCTTTGCCGACGATTTTTTGACCTATACGGTAGCGCCAAGGTTGGAGCTGTTGTGATAATTTGACGATCGCTTCTGTGGGTAATTGGTCAAAACCCTCAAGCTTACTAATAAACTCTTGAAAAGAACTTTTGATATAAGTCATACCGATTTGAGATGTTGGATTGGAAAACACATCCTGGAAGTAAACAATTGAACTGCCATGATTGATTGGTAGTTAGATGGTTTGCCCTTGGCACTCGCTGATTAATTCGTTATAAATCTAAAAATATCCCATCGGGATTGAATTGATTTATTTAATTGCTATACAGTCGTAACACAACTAGGTGTCTTGTGATACACTGTGGCAATTATATTGCCTTTTTGAGGATGATTTCAATTTGCATGAATAAATTACTTCATATCTTCAAACAGAGATACTAACTTTAGGTTAAGCTGTTAAGATTTGGTTTGAATACCTAAATGTGTGAATCGGTGGACCCAAAGCGGTTGAGCCTTCTGTTCTACTATCTACCATTTGCCTCCTGTCTGATTTTCAAGATAGCCAATCACACCCATGAAACGATTTTCCCATAAACCTCGGCGAATTTTATTCTTACATCCTAATTTTCCGGCACAGTTTCGTCACCTTGCAACTACCTTAGGTAAGGATAAAAATTATCAAGTAGTGTTTGGCACTAATCGCCGGGAGGGTGAAATACGGGGTGTTCACAAAGTAATTTATAATCCTTCTCGTCAAGCCTCTGCTCAAACTCACCACTATATTCGTAATTTAGAAAATGCGGTTATTTCTGCTCAAGCTGTCTATCGCATGGCAGAGAATTTGAAAAGTCAGGGTTTTGTACCAGATATAGTTTATGGTCACTCTGGCTGGGGACCGTCTTTATTTATTAAGGATGTTTTTCCCCAAGCAGAATTATTATGTTATTTTGAGTGGTTTTACCATGCTCGTGGTTCTGATGCTGACTTTGACCCCACTGAACCCTTAACTGTTGATGATGAATGCCGAATTCGAGTCAAAAACGCCCCAGTATTAGTCGATTTATATAGTTGCGATCGCGGTCTTTCTCCTACTAACTGGCAGCGTCAGCAGTTTCCTCCAGAATATCACAGTAAAATCACTGTTTTTCATGATGGCGTTGATACTCAGTATTTTTGTCCCCAGCCAGGAGCAAAGTTAATTCTACCCCGAATTAATCTGGATCTTTCCCATGTGGATGAGTTAGTTACTTATGTGGGCAGGGGAATGGAACCATACCGGGGATTTCCCCAATTTATGGAAACAGTGGCACTAATACAACAAAGACGACCAAATTGTCATGTGGTAGTGGTAGGAGAAGATAGGGTTGCTTATGGTAAAAAGTTGCCTGAGGGTCAAACCTACAAGCAGCTAATGCTAGCAAAGTTAGATTTGGATTTATCTCGATTGCACTTTACAGGCAGACTACCTTACTCAGAATATCTCCAGGTATTACAAGCTTCCTCGGCACATATTTATTTAACTCGTCCTTTTGTTTTATCTTGGTCAATGTTGGAAGCAATGGCGACGGGATGTTTATTGGTAGCTTCTAATACACCACCTGTGCTGGAGATTATAGAGGATGGCATCAATGGACTATTAGTGGATTTCTTTTCTCCCCAGAAAATTGCAGATAAAGTGGAGTCAGTGCTAAACCATCCTGAAGATATGCAGGTTATCCGCCAACGGGCGCGGGATACAATAGTCAAGAATTATGATTTGGCAACACTACTGCCACAGCATTTAGAATGGATGCTGACTGGTAAAATTCCTCGCACTGACAAAAAGCGCGTCAAGTCCAAAGGCTTTGGAGTTGATTAAAAACCTTGCATTGTTCATTTTTTCTGGTAAAAATAATAGAAAAAATAGGGATGAAACTGTTGCCTGTTGCCTGTTGCCTGTTGGCTACCTTCACCCAAAGACTTTTTGCTGCAAGCCCTAATTCTAAATTCTAAATTCTAAATTCTACATTCTTTTAAGAATTTCATTTCCCGGATTTACCAGCCTTCTAATGTAACTTCTTCGCCTTTGTAACCAATGGATTTGAGTGCTTGATTAAATCGCTCTAAACCAACTTTTTTGATGTCATCTACCATCTCACATAGCATCATATAACCAAGCTTGGAGCCTTCATTATCTAACTTTTGAGCTTCCATGTAAGAACGTGCTAGTTTTCGAGCTTCAGTCATTTTTTCAGCCTCTTTGGCTGATACACCACTTTTGACTACCCCTTGAGAAACAAGATATTCAGATGTTTTTTGACGATGCCACAAGTAATAAGGCTTACCTTGCTTGGGTGTAATTTGCTCGAAAAAACTACCCTCCTTGGCTAATTGACTAGGCTCGCCATCCTTTTCCCGTAATCCATGCTGTTTCAGCAAATTACCAAATTTAACGGCTGATACTCCAAATTCTTGACCTAGTTCAGTTAACGTTTTCCAAGTTTTACGGAAATTGTTTTTCTTGACCATAACATAATCTTTTTGGGTAATCACATATCTTGCACCTTCTCAATCAGGGTAAGGTGGGCATTGCCCACCCTACGAAATAATAAGGGTTACTGATAACTTAAGAATGATAACTGATAACTGAAATGTCCCCGATGAGCACAATTATCCTCCCTTGAGTGCACTACATACCAGGTGCAAGGCTAATTAACCACAATACCAATAACAAAAAAGCTAGTACATAGATTTTGATGGTTATATAGGTGAGAATGTCAGGTATGGAAATATAAATATTGCCGCTCATATTGTCCCCCCTTTGTTACCTTCCTTAATTCGGAGGTATTCTATATCTATTTTCACCCAAATCAACTGCAAAAAAAGTGATTTAACTATACTTAACTTCCACAACGAAAAGACACGAAGAAACAAGAAGATTTGTTACACTTGTTGAACTTCGTGCCTTTACTTTGAAGCGGAGACACCTAATTACTGATGGTTAATATTAAATATTGTTACCAACTAAATGGTGTTTGCCAATGAGTCTGACTACACTAGCTTGGGGTCCTTTGTCACCAATTTCTTGAGTAAAACGAACTTCTCTACCAATATCTAACTGACCAAAATCACCATTGAGCAGACTGTTTTGGTGGAAATAAATTTCTTCACCATCTGGGGTTTCAATAAAGCCATAGCCTTCATCTAGGAATAATGCTGTAACTCTTCCATAAGGAGGTACTGCATGATTCTTAGTTTCATGTCTTCTGATGCTGACAAAATTATTCAATTCCCGTTTTGCCGCATTAAAAGCATCGCGGATGGCTACATAAATATCTTGATGGCTTTGGCGTTTAGGGGGTTGACGATTAACAACGATTTCTCCATGAGGAACACTTATACGAATGCGTATATGATACAGGTTCCCGTGATGATGGTGTTTGTGGGGGGCTTCGATTGTGACGTGACAGCTGATAATTTGGTTATAAAAGCGCTCTATCTTGTCTAGATATTTACGAATTCTGGTTTCTACTGCTGCTGATGGAGGCATGTTGCGAAAGTTAATTTGCAGCGTATTAATCATAAATTATCCCCTTTCTTTAGTTAGAGCAATACCTAGATTTATAGGCATTACATACAAGATGCGGTTTTAATTTTTGCCAGCGATTCAACCACTGAATACTTACTTTAGGATGCGTCGCCCCTTGGGCGGCTCATAAAGGAGCATCGCTATTTACCGCTAATTTGAAAAGCAAAAGGTTAATATCCTGGTATACCTCTATTTTAGTCAATTATTTTTATCCTATTACACAACTGATAGAGGTTGAGGATATGTAATAATCCCTCGAAATATTAGCTAACTACTTCCCGGGAGCAACTCAACACAAGTTATCTCTGCAATCTATGTAATTAATTTATTATATTGGTGAGATTGCAAACTGATTTCAACTGGAAACTCAATATTGAGGATATGGATTGAATAGATAATTAACTCTGTCTGTGACAACTCAACTCTTGATTTCATCATCCATCAAAAGCCACTTTTAGTCAATAAACTATAAAAAAATATATATAAACCAGTTTGCTTGTGAATCAATGGGAGTTGTGAGGGTGTGGGGACTGATGGGGTGATGGGGTGATGAGGTGATGAGGTGAAGTAAAGAATTGGGAAACGGATACATTTGTGAGAATTTTTTTCCCTACTCATCATCTCATCATCTGATCATTTCCCCACACTTCTCCTCATCTGGTCATCTCATCATCTGATCATCTCATCATACTCCTTACCTTCTACCCCCCCCTAATTTGTCCTATCAAAACATAATGGGAGGGTGAGAACCCCTAGGATTTATCGAGGGGATGAAACCCGACTCAAAGGGCTTTAGTCCTTTGTTTCCATTTGAGGTGAACATTGACTACAAAATATTATATTATTTTGTAGGAGGTGATAAACGGTGTTAACTTTAACTTACGAATATAAAGCCAATCCCACACAAGAGCAAATTAAAGTAATCGAACATACATTAGATGTATGTCGCAAGGTTTGGAATTTTGCTTTGTGTGAGCGAAAGGATTGGACTAATTCTCGAAAGTCACCTGTTAACGCTTGTTCAATAGCTTCCGAGTACATCATTGGTGCAGA
>JASJCJ010000278.1 GCA_030066045.1 Calothrix sp. MO_167.B12 | reverse complement strand
CCATCTCCCCATCTCCCCATCTCCCCATCTCCCCATCTCCCCATCTCCCCATCTCCCCATCTCCCCATCTCCCCATCTCCCCATCTCCCCCACTCCCAAGAGGGTGAGGTTATATTAGCTATATGAAAAAAATGTCTTTCTTGCTTTCAGTACATTTTCCATTGATTAACAGTTATATTAAACACTGAACTGGGGAATTATTTTATGTTCCTATTTACAGCAAATCCTATATAAACAATCCAATTATGTCAGTGTCTCAACCCAGTCAGGATGAAACTACCAATTTAATTATGGGCGTTCCCCATCCAGAAAAGGGAGAGTTGTTGCCAACTTCTACCTCTACAGGTGTTATTACCCAGCAACAAGGAACTATATCCTCTTTTCTCGCACCCCTGACTCCAGATACTTTTAAACAAGTAGTTAAGGATGTACAACAAAAATTACAAATTGTCAATCAAACCCTATCAATGTTAGATTCCCAAGGGTTTGAGAGTATTTTGCAAGAAATGTTGCAGTCTATAACCCTGAAAACTGGAGAATTACTAGGGGCAGACCGGACGACAATATTTTTATTGGATGAAGATAAACAACAATTATGGTCAATTGTAGCAGGGGGAGAGGCCGATCGCTCTATAGAAATTCGCATTCCTGCTGATAAGGGAATTGCTGGGGAAGTGGCAACCCATAAGCAAACTATTAATATCCCTGTGGATTTTTATGACGATCCCCGTTCTTGCTTTGCCAAAGAGCAGGAAAGAATCACCGGCTATCGGACTTACTCGATGTTGGCTTTGCCTTTGTTGAATGAAACAGGGGAATTGGTAGCTGTGGTTCAATTATTGAATAAGTTAAACTCTGACTCTAGTGTGGATAAACCCCTGGCAGAAAGGATTGATAGTAGGGGGTTTACCAGCAATGATGAGAAGTTATTTCGAGAATTTGCCCCTTCCATTCGCTTAATATTAGAATCATCCCGTTCCTTCTATGTGGCGACTCAAAAGCAAAGAGCCGCAGCAGCATTAATGAAAGCAATTAAATCCTTGTCTCAAAGCAGCTTGGATTTAGAAGATACCCTCAACCGGGTAATGGATGAGGCAAAGGAATTAATGAATGCCGATCGCAGTACACTATGGTTAATGGATAGCGATCGCCAGGAATTATGGACTACAATAACTCAAAATGATGGTTCCCGTAAAGAGTTGCGAGTTCCTATGGGTAAGGGGTTTGTTGGTCAAGTAGCCAATTCCGGAAAAACTTTGAATATTGGTTTTGACCTATACAACCATCCTGACTCTGGCACCGCTAAACAACTTGATGAACAAAATGGCTATCGTACCTGTAGTTTATTATGTATGCCGGTATTTAACGCTGATCGGGAATTGATTGGCATTACCCAACTGGTAAATAAAAGGAAAAAAGGGGACTTTCCCAACTATAATCCCAGTCATTGGCCAAAAGCTCCCGAATGCTTCCAAGCTAGTTTTGATCGCAATGATGAAGAGTTCATGGAAGCTTTCAATATCCAAGCTGGGGTAGCATTGCAAAATGCCAAATTATTTGCCACCGTCAAGCAGCAAGAGCAAATGCAGAGGGATATTCTCCGCAGTCTTGCTAATGGGGTGATTTCCACCGATAAAATGGGTCATGTGGTTGCTGCCAATGAGAGTGCTAAACGTTTACTTGGTTTACCCACCCAAGAGCGTTTAGAAGGTCAATTAATTAGCAATTTGATCCAAATTAAAGAAGGTGATTTTAGTCAGTGGTGTACAAATGCTTTAGATAACCCAGCACCAACATCCCAGGAACAATACTATCCCGATCGCACCCTATTATCAACCCAGTCAGAAGAAAGGAGTATTAACTTATCTATTAATACCATTGCCGATGCTAGTGACCAAACCCAGGTAAGGGGAGCATTGGTGGTGATGGATGATATTAGTGATGAAAAGCGGCTCAAAAGCACCATGTACCGCTATATGACCCAGGAATTGGCAGAGGAACTACTAAAACTAGATGATGCTAAACTAGGTGGCGATCGCAAGGAAGTTTCCATTTTATTCTCAGATATTCGTGGCTATACCACTTTGACCGAAAATCTGGAAGCGGAAGAGGTGGTAAGTATGCTCAATGAATATTTTGAATCTATGGTGGAGGCTGTCTTTAAATACAAAGGCACTTTAGATAAATACATTGGCGATGCCATCATGGCTGTATATGGTTCTCCCCTCCCCTTAGAAGAACACGCTTGGATGGCTGTGCAGACATCCTTAGAAATGCGCCATCGCTTGGAAGAATTTAATGCCCGCCGTCATGGAGAAAATAAACCCCCCATTAGAATTGGTATTGGTATCAATTCTGATGTTGTAATTAGTGGCAATATTGGCTCTAGTAAACGGATGGAATTTACTGCTATTGGGGATGGGGTAAATCTTGGCTCCCGTTTGGAAAGTGTGAGCAAGCAGTATGGTAGCGATATAGTTATCAGTGATAAGACTTACCAACATTGTCAAAATAATGTCTGGGCAAGGGAATTAGATTACATTCGCGTCAAAGGTAGGAATGAGCCAGTAGCAATTTATGAACTATTAGGCTTGCGTTCCGAGGCTATTAGTAGTGAAAAAATGCAGATAATTGAATATTACCAACAAGGACGCAAGTATTACTTACAGCGTGATTTTCATCAGGCTCAGGCAGAATTTGATAAAATAGTGGCGATAGATAAAAGCGATCGCGCTGCCATATTACATTTACAACGCTGTCAGTATTGGTTGCAAAACCCCCCCACAGAAGCAACTTGGGATGATGGTGTATGGACATTCAAAGATAAATAATGCGATCGTTTTTCAGAAACACGGGTAAACACATATCTTGCACCAATGAAGTGGAAGGGTAAGGTGGGCAGTAAGGTGGGCAGTGCCTATATTTGTGGGGTCAATCCAAAATCTAAAATCTAAAATCCAAAATTGTTTGACTTGACGAGACAAACAAACTGCTTTATGCTATAAAAGTTTGGCGATGAAAACATGATCGTCAAACTTAGTGTTGCCAATGCCGGCATAGCTCAGTGGTAGAGCAACCGCCTTGTAAGCGGTAGGTCGTCAGTTCAAATCTGTCTGCCGGCTTTTTTAACTGATGTACATTTGTACATTAAGGAACGCGGGTTAAATAAAATGCCAAATTTGGTTATCTAAAGTTCTGTGAAATCTGAGTTATAGAATCTGGTAATAATTGTAGGTTAATAAATCCACATTCCTAGACTAATGATTTTGTCACTTTTCACAAATGAACGTCACCACTACGAATCAACCTTCTTTGATTGAAAATATGAAAAATAGAGGAGTTGCAGAAAATAAGTAGTCTAACAAGCGAAATAGCTTTTTCAACTGTGACTACTCACTTCCTGATTGCTATTATTAGTAAAAGCTGGGAATAACTAAAGCTATGATAATGAATTTTCTTCTCGTAGATCAACCTCAGTCAGAAAATCTTAATTTACATATCCTACTAGAACGTAATAATGAAGGAAATGTAATCGCTTCTTTTCTGGAATTACCCAACACTCAGGTTGAAGCATCTACTCAAGAAGAAGCTATACAAAAATTGAAAAAATTTTTGTTGACTCGTCTTGAAAAAATAGAAATTATTCCAGTAGAAATTAAATTTAAATTACCTCAAGCCGAAATAGAAAATCCCTGGATAAAATTTGCAGGTGTGTTTCAGGATGATGCGGATTTTGCTGAGATTGCTGATAATCTCCGAGCGGAGCGTAACCTAGTGGATGAAGATTAAAAGGCTGATAATTCTACCCAGATTGAGAAAAGATAATGAGTCTTTATATACTTGACACAGATCATGTTTCGCTTCTACTTCAAGGAAACAAACCTGTTGCATCTAGAGTTGCTCAAGTTGATCTCAATCTGGCAATTACTATCATCACAGTTCAGGAAATTTTTAACGGGTGGATAGTCAAAATTAATGACCCAAATCAGTCTAACAACTTGGTCAATCTTTATAATAAACTATGGATTACTCAACAGTATTTCAAAGCAGTGACAATAATAAACTTTGATACTACTGCGTATACTTGCTATGAAAATTTACTCAAGGAAAACAAGAAACTAAATAAAAAAAAGCTACAAAAAGATTTGCGAATAGCAGCAATTGCTCTTTCAAATAATGCGGTGATGGTTACTCGTAACCACAAAGATTTTTCTCAAATCCCCGGTTTGAGCTTGGAGGATTGGACATAATAAATTTGTATCATTGCGGGATGACAATCAAATGACCTATACAAGAATATTGTAGGTGCCGTGCCCCTACAGGAGAATTTCTTTAAATCTCTTTATATATAGCACTACGCAATGAGGGCGCGGACATTGTTGAATGCAGCAAACCTATGAACAGTAAACTTATTACTCCCGGTTCGCCCATTTGAAATTGAGTTAGGAAAAATGCAGAACGAAATAATCAGGGTTTTAGCGTTTGATTTAAATTGTCAGCGCAAGTGGGTGTATTAATTTTGCCTGCAAATGCCACCAACAAAAAACCTGATGTCCTCCAAATCCCTATTCTCACGCTATTTATCAATTTCTCTAACTTCTAAAAAAATGGGCGAACCGTGTGTTATTACTTATTACTTGCGCGTAGCGCTATAACTGGCAGGGGTCATTTTCCAATTTTCGTCTGTAAAGCTTTTTATAAGACTGGTAAGGAAAATCAACTCTAAGAGTTACACATTAACAGAGGTTATCCGCGATTACATCCAACATCTTCCAAAAGACGATGAAAAGTTATAGAAGCTGCTTAGTGCAGTTCATAAAGTTATAGTTCTAAATTCTAAATTCTAAATTTCCCTTGACAGTCAATGGGGGAAATTACTACTTCAAACGATGAATTCATGCATTGCAATAAGAAGTAATAATTTTATATATTTATTTACAAAATCAGTAACAAAAGTATTCTAATTACGTTCCTCACCTATGATAAGTCCGCATATGTAGGTGCTGAGAACTTTGTATTTATATCTGCACCTAGTAGGTAGGAAAGAATTATGAAAGTACAGTGGCAAAAGCTATTTCTAAAAACTTCTGTTTGGTTAACTGCTGAAATATTGCTGAACGTAATGGGTTTGGACAACTTGGCTGATTACAGTGAATTTGTGTTTAATAATCAGGCTGTATCACAAGTTACGGAAGCATTTAGTAATCTCATAACATTAGTGATTTAGTCCTATTTCTGTTTATTATAACTTATGCAATTGGCATATTTTTTCTGTAGGGGAGGCAAAATGTGGTGTAGATTTTTTGCCCGCATTATTGCCATTGCATGACGCTGCGATTATATTTGAACATATGAATCAAACTTGTAACCTCACGCACCAATCACCGATTGTGACAATTGCATAGATCCTGTTTATAAAAAGATGGAATTTAGAAATATTTCGTTTTTAAAAATAGTGGTCTATCGCATTAATTATGAAGGGTTGGATAATGAACCACAAAGGCGCAAAGAGCGCGTAAAGCCTACGGCATAGCTATAGCCCTTCGGGCATGGCTGCGCTAACGCTTACCGACGAAGTCGTTCCCGTAGACGCGAAGCGGCTTCTCGTAGAGTAGGATAGGAAAAGAAGGAGAGGAGAAGTCTAAAAGTTAGGTAACACAGCAAAATTAATAAGACGCACCACTAGTAATTCTGATAACTGGTAACTGATAATTAATAACTGAGTGTTGTTAGGAGCTAGCGGAAATGTCAACCACACCAACCCCTCGCCAGATTATCAAAACTCTGTTTCCCCATCTCAAAGTAGCAGCAGCTTATGCCCGTCAAATTCAACCACGGATTGCTGTACTCCCAGCTAAAGAAAAAGGAGATAATTTCTTCTCTGCGGCTTTAACTGATGCTGATTTGGCAATTCAAAACTTTGTAGAAGTAGCACTATTGGGGAGTTTCCCTAATCTGCGTTTTTATGGGGAAGAGCATGAAAATTCTAGTAACACTAAGTATTTTCGTAGCATTGAACTGGGTTCACACGGAGATTATTTAGTTACCCTTGACCCCATTGATGGCACTCAATTCTACCTTGATGGACATTCTAATTATCAAATTATTCTCAGCATTCTCAATACAGATGACTTTGAAGCAGTAATAGCAATATCCCCATCAGAAAATGTATACTTTTATGCTTTGCGGGGGGAAGGAGCTTTTAAGGGAAAATTAGACTTGGATTTAGAAGCTTGCACCTCTTTCAAGATTGCAGATTCCCAACCAAATATTTTACTGGGATGGGACATGAGTTATTTAGCAGCAGCTCTCAAAGACAAGTACCACATCATTGATATTGGTAAAACTTACTCCAGGGAAATGCAAATACCCAATCTCAACGGCATTTTTAGCGGCGACATAGCGGGGGCTGCCATCAGATCCGGTAACTTCATTGATGGTGCTTCCTTAGCTTTCTTAGCCAGGGAAGCAGGGTGTATAGTCACAACTTTAGATGGTTCTTCCCTACCACCTTTACATACTTGCAAAAACTATAGATTACCTGGGTTAATAGTAGCTACCTCTCCATCAGTTCACCAACATTTAGTAGAAGCGGGACAAATTACAGTGAATTAGACACCGTTAGGCGGCTTCTCTTGAATTACAGCAGTTTTCATCTATTTGAACCACATCTTCATGTAGGGGTTTAGCAATGCTAAACCCCTACGGTGTGGTCTATTTACCTGAAAATCGCTGTAAGTAATAAGTAATAAGTAATAAGTAATAAGTTTGTTTTTGTGACCGGGATTCAAACCCCGTCCCAAAAACATTCTGCCTCAAAAGACAGGGCACCAGACCCCAATATTTCGGTAAGAGTAGCACACGCTGCGCGTTAACGTAGTTCCTCTGTCAAAAGCATGCTAAAGAATACCGTCATAATGCACCCTACAAGTACCTCATTTTTTCAATATTCAAACCGGATTCCTATATAGAACCCATTTGACATCTTTTAGAATTTTGAAGTACATTTGCTGCAAAAGCTTTACCCAGCAGTCATGCCGTACTCCAGCAGCCTAACAGATGAAGAATGGGAAATCCTTGAACCTCTACTGTCCGATATATTGCCGAAGAGAAAGAAAACTAGACCTTCAAATTGGACTAAAAGAGAACTCCTCGACGGTATTTTTTACCAACTAAAGAATGGTTGTAATTGGGAAGACTTGCCCAAGGACTTACCCCCCTATTCGACGGTGTATTGGCATTACAAACAGTGGCGCTCTTCTGGAGCGATTGATAAGTTGATGAGTGTTTTGCATAGTAGAGTGCGTGAGCAGGTTAAAAAAAAGCTCAGTGGACAAGACTGCTAATTATCGACTCTCAAGCGGTAAAAAATACTTGTAATGCCAGCAAAGCATCAAAAGGATATTGTTTTTACAAATCTACTAATGGTATAAAAAGGCATCTTGCCGTTGATACATTGGGATTCCCTTTTTTTACTCACTGTACCAAAGCTTCGGTTTCGGATGATGCTGGTTTGATTGAAATGCTGAGTGAAAACATCGATTATTTCAAATCAAAACCTGTGAATATTCCTAAGATAACAATCCTACTCGATCACGGCTATCATCCCGAACATTTGAAGAAAGAGTTAAGCAAGGTTTACCCTCAGATTATGACAAAAATAAGATTTCAACTTTCAGCCAAACCATCAAAACAACAAACATAATGCACAAGGTAAATCTGGATTTATTCCGGTTGCCGCAAGGTGGGTAATTGAGCGCTCAAATGCTTGGATGGAAAGGTGCAAAATCCTTGTTAAGAACTTTGAAAGAAACCTAGCTAACGCAACTGCCAAGATTAATCTCTGTTTTATTCGACTGATGATTAAAAGGCTTGCTGTCTAGTATTAGATGTCAAATGGGTTCTATAGCGGTTTTGACTTGGTTGCAATACAGTCGCTTACCTCACCCCTTCCCCTCTCCTTATTAAGGAGAGGGGTGTCTGGAGGACGGAGTAAGTAAAATTTGTATTCTACTCAACCGAAAACTGCTATATATTTAAATTCGACCATAACGGGCTGTAAATTGATTGCTGGAATCCCTTTGATTATTCAACCAAGCCCACATCTGATCCCCAAGGGAAAAATGCCACCATTCCCTAGGATTGCGTTGAAATCCTGCTTGAATCATTACATTGTATAAAATCTGACGATTATTGTGATAATTTATCTCTTCTAGACTATTGCTATTAGCATAATAATCGGGATGCGATCGCTTTGACAATTCATCAATGGGCGAACCCATATCCACCACTTTTCCCTGATCATCCACCAGAGTCACATCTACCGCTGCACCAGTGCTGTGGGGAGGGGGAGTTTTCTCATCCTGACTGGGTAAAGCCCAAATTTCATAAACTATCTGCCAAATTTCTTGGCGTTGTTCATCAGATAATTCTGTCTCGATGAGTCCCTGCAATTGCAATGCTTGCTGGAAACTGTAATCTACCATAAACTGCTGGACAGCTATGGGGCGATAAGCATCAAAGATTTGGATGTACCAGTTGGGATGTAGTTGTTGTAAATTGTCTTGTGCCACCATTAAGCTGTCAACAACCCCTTGTCTGAGAAAATAGGGAGAGCGATTCCCATAAGGGGCACCTAATTTTTCATAGGGATGGGGAGATTCTAGGGCAAATTTTTCCAGAGTAATTTTTACTAATGGTTCGCCACATTCAATAATTGGGATACTGTGATAAGGTCTCATGCTTCCCACTTTTCTTTCTCTCCATCAGACTTTTCCAACAAAACTAATAAACCAAAAAACGCCCCCTGTTACCAGGAGGCGTTTTTGATGAATGTCGAGCAGGGATAAATCCCAACCCCTAGATTATTAACCGTTGATTGCAGGAGCACTCATTGCAACAGGAGCAGACTCACCAGCAGCCAAATCTAAGGGGAAGTTGTGAGCATTACGCTCGTGCATTACTTCCATACCCAAGTTAGCGCGGTTGATTACATCAGCCCAAGTTCCAATCACACGACCCTGAGAGTCAATCACAGACTGGTTGAAGTTGAAACCATTCAGGTTGAACGCCATGGTAGAAATACCCAAAGCGGTGAACCAGATACCAATTACAGGCCAAGCAGCTAAGAAGAAGTGCAAGCTACGGCTGTTATTGAAAGAAGCGTATTGGAAGATTAAACGACCAAAGTAACCGTGTGCTGCTACGATGTTGTAGGTTTCTTCCTCTTGACCGAACTTGTAACCGTAGTTCTGAGATTCAGTCTCGGTGGTTTCACGAACTAAGGAAGAAGTTACCAAAGAACCGTGCATTGCAGAGAATAAGCTACCGCCGAATACAGCCGCTACACCTAACTGGTGGAAGGGGTGCATTAGGATGTTGTGCTCTGCTTGGAATACCAACATGAAGTTGAAGGTACCGGAGATACCCAAGGGCATACCATCAGAGAAGGAACCTTGTCCTAAGGGGTAGATTAAGAATACTGCGGTTGCTGCTGCTACGGGTGCAGAGAACGCTACACAGATCCAAGGACGCATACCTAAGCGGTAAGACAATTCCCACTCACGACCAAGGTAACAAAATACGCCGATTAAGAAGTGGAAAATTACCAACTGGTAAGGACCACCGTTGTACAACCACTCATCTAAGGAAGCTGCTTCCCAGATGGGGTAGAAGTGTAAACCGATGGCGTTAGAGGAAGGTACTACTGCACCGGAGATGATGTTGTTTCCGTAAATCAAGGAACCAGCTACTGGCTCACGGATACCATCGATGTCTACCGGAGGTGCAGCGATGAAAGCGATGATGAAGCAGGTGGTTGCAGCTAGTAAGCAAGGAATCATCAGTACGCCGAACCAACCGATGTATACACGGTTTTCGGTGCTGGTGATCCAGCCACAGAACTGTTCCCACAGGTTGGCGCTTTCGCGTCTCTGTAAGGTTGTGGTCATCTGTATTTATGATTGCTGTTATGTATGTGTGTAGGTTTTATTGCCTACTGAAATCTAAT
>JASJCJ010000277.1 GCA_030066045.1 Calothrix sp. MO_167.B12 | reverse complement strand
AAAATGGTCACAAGCCCCTAAATTTATTTATGGAACGAAGTAAAAACATTTGTTTCGAGACACGTAGTGCAAGAAACAATACGTCCGTAATCTTATCCCCTAAATTTATTTATGGGGATTATCTTTTTACTTTTTACTTTTATCTTTTTACTTTTTAATGTCACGGATGCCTCGAGCAATATTACCACAACAAACTATGACAAAGTTGGTAATGCGATCGCTCGTAAGTTGGGTGAAACATACACGGAGTGTTCCCGCAGGGTAGTGGAACCCAACAAATGGGAACTAAAACAGACATTGTTTAACAAAAATATTTTCAAACTCAACCCCAACATATTCCCTTCACCATTTTTGGTATGAGGTGAAATTATTCCAAAAAGCAATACTTTAATACCCAATAGGGTTACTTTGTATTAATTTCCCATATTTTTTTGACCCAAAAATCTGTGTTGGGTTACGCTCCGCTTCACCCAACCTACTTTTTATATTGTCAGGGAACTGATTATCCCTTTTTCTTTGGCAAAAATTGGGGTTTTATCCCCTATTCCCTATTCAAGAAAACTACAAAATTTGTGATAAAAATTGGCGTGTTCGCTCTTCGTGGGGATAGTTGAAAAAATTGTTTGGGGTTGCCGACTCTACTAAAGAACCCCCATCCATTAAAACTACACGATCGGCAACTTCCCTGGCAAATCCTACCTCATGGGTAACAACTACCATTGTCATCCCATCCTTAGCTAGGGTTCGCATTACATCCAGCACTTCCCTAACCATTTCTGGATCTAAGGCTGAGGTAGGCTCGTCAAACAACATGATTTTTGGTTGCATGGCTAAGGCGCGAGCAATGGCTACCCGTTGCTGTTGCCCCCCAGATAATTGCCCAGGATATTTATTTGCCTGTTCGAGAATACCTACCCTTTCTAAGAGTTGCATTGCCAAATCTTGTGCTTGTGTCTTTGACCACTTACGTACCCAGATGGGAGCCAAGGTAATATTTTGCAATACGCTTAAATGGGGAAATAAATTAAACTGTTGAAATACCATCCCCACTTCCCGACGAATGGCTTCAATGTTACGCAAATCATGGCTGAGGGTAATGCCATCAATTTCAATTTGGCCCTGTTGATAGGCTTCTAAGGCATTGAAAGTGCGGATAAAGGTAGATTTACCAGAGCCAGAAGGACCCATTAATACCACTACCTCCCCCCGGCTAACGGTCAAATTTACACCACGCAGTACGTGGAACTTGCCATACCATTTATGAACATCTTCAGCGATAATTATGGGTGTTTCTTCTGACATGGTCATTAATAATCAGTCTCTAGTTAACAATAAGCTGTTTGTGATCCTAATTTGTATATTTTTGCAGCAATTATGAGAATATAAGCAAAGTAAATGGTTTAACTGGTGAATTCATTGGTAAAACTCATTATCAGCTAATTTTTAATCTACAAGACTGCATATTAAATCCGTAAAAATACTCTAGACAAAGCTCTGATAATCTGCAAATATTTCCTTATTCTTGGATACTAATTTAGTATAATTGTGTACTAAGGAACCAAAAAATAGGGTGTACGTCCAATTAGGTTATACGTTACTTAACATTCCATGTTCCGACAAACTGCTTTTGGCATTGCTTTGAGTACGCTTGTCCTTGGCAGTGGATTAACGACCATTCCTGTGCCAGGTCACACCTCTACAAAAGATACTACAGATAGCCAGCCAACTGAGACTTTTTCCCGTTTGGTAGCAACATCTACAAATTTTCATGCTAGTGTCATAGAAAAGTCAGTTTTTGAGCAGATTAATCGCTATCGCACTTCTAAAGGTTTGCCGAAACTAAAACTGAGTCAAAAAGTTTCTCGACAAGCGAGATCCCACAGTCAAAATATGGCTTTGGGAAAAGTCCCCTTCAGTCACCAAGGATTCGAGGAACGAGTTAGTCTGCTTCCCATTGCTTATAATAGTGCATCAGAAAATGTTGCTTATAATTACGGTTATGAAGATCCAGCATCCCAAGCTGTGGAGGGTTGGTTGGAAAGTAAAGGACATTTAAAAAATATTAAAGGTAATTTCAATGTAACTGGTATTGGTGTTGCCATCAATGATCGCAACCAAGTTTACTTAACCCAAATTTTTCTTCGCACTAGGAAATAGATTCCATTCCTATTTTTTGCTGCATAATGTAGTGTCTAAAGAGGCTGTTGTCTGCTAGATACTACATTTTATTTTGGGGTAGATTATGACATTACCAGATTTTCATGTTTGCGATCGCGATATTAGTGATACTATTGCTCAGGAGTATTTACAATCACCAGCGATCGCAGTGGATACGGAAACCATGGGACTTTTACCACAACGCGATCGCTTGTGTTTGGTGCAGTTATGTGATATGGGAGGTAAAGTTACTGCGATTCGGGTGGAGAGGGGACAAAGGGAGGCTCCCAATTTAAAAAAACTCATGGAAGCGGCAAATATCCTCAAAATATTTCATTTTGCCCGTTTTGACCTGGCAGCTTTACGGTACCATTTAGGTATTCATGTCAATCCGGTTTTCTGTACCAAGATTGCTAGTAAATTAGCTCGTACCTATGCCCCACGCCACGGACTGAAGGATGTTGTTAAAGAATTGGAACAAGTAGAGCTGGATAAAAGTGCTCAAAGTTCTGATTGGGGAAATGCAGCTAATTTAACAGAAGCACAATTGAGTTATGCAGCCAATGATGTACGCTATTTAATCAGTGTGCAACAGAAATTGATGGCAATGCTGCAAAGGGAAGAAAGGTGGGAAATTGCCCAGTCATGCTTTCAGTGTTTACCGACAATAGTCAAGTTAGATTTATTGCAGTACAAGGATATATTTGAGCATTAACGAAGTCAGAAGGAAGAAAGAAGTCCCATTGAAAAAGGGTTCTTTTCTCTACACCCTCTTTCAAGTTAGCCCCCCATGAGAGAATCTCACAACCAAGCCATGAAAATATATCTCAAGTGCGGCTCCCACACCTAAGTTGTCAACCACCAACCATCAACTAACAACTAACAACCATTTTCAAGTTAGCCCCCCACGGGAAAATTCCACAACCAAGCATGAAAATAATTCCCTTACTCTGGGCGGGGAAACCCCGCCCCTACTCCTTCACTCCGAACTCCCTATTTTAAAGTTAGCCACCACGGGAAAACCCCACAACCAAGCCATGAAAAATGTTTCTGAACCACTGTCAACCGTCAACCGTCAACTGTCAACTAACAACTAACAACCAACAACCAACAACCAACAACCATTTTCAAGTTAAAATTTAGCAACTACCATTGGACTTACATCTACTTGGCGATGGAATAAAATCCGTGGTTTCAATACTATTCTCAATAGTAACCACAGAGAGTGCCACTCACTGGGAGTACAATGACGTTTCCATTGTCCTGGACGACAAAATAACATTTCCACTAAGCGACGATGTTGAGGCAAACTGACTGAGGGAAACTGGACTCGGATGCAGGGAAATTCATCTTTAACACCGATTTTGACTATCTCTGCATCTAGTTGTAAGTTTTCTTCTGCAATTTCTAAATGTAACTGCTGAGTGGGGAATAAATCCAAGGGAGGTTTTTGAGTTAGTGCTACTTCTGCTCCGACTTCTGAAATCATGGTTGTCACACCCCAGAAATTTTGTTCTCCCATAGTTAGTTTTACCACCCGTCGTAAGTCGAACCATTCATAAATATCTGCCTTGGGAACATCTAGTAAAATTAGCAAGGCGATACCAATAATCAATAGGTTGTAACCACTCCATATCCAACCCAAGTCTAATCCTTTGATATGCTGTACTATTTCTGGAGTACTGGCTTGTTCCCACAATAGAGATAGACACATACCTAGATTGCGCCAAAGGCTAATGGCAGTAGCAATGAACATTAGGAGTAAAGGGAAAGCTAAACTCCAATTAAAATTATAGTGATCACTGGCTGTTCCTTTGGGTGTTACTTTAAATCCTTTACCAAAGGGATTTAACATCACTTTTATAATTGTTAATGCTAAGGGAAATGTCAACACTAAACTGTAAATTTCTGAAAGCAGGGCGGAACGGGAACGGAAATTTAACCAGGAAAATACCGTTAACTGCACCACATAGAAAGGAATGAAGAAATACAGTAATTCTTCGATGGTGCCTTGCACGGGAATAACGCCTAAAAAAGAATAGGCTAAGGGCATTAATAGAAATCCCACCCTAGAAATACTTGCAAACCAATTTATTAGTCCTTCTAAATGAGCTAATCTTTGAATTGGTCGTAATCCTTTAATTGTTAATGGATTTGATTGAATAAAAAATGCCTGCAAGGTTCCCTGTGCCCAACGTAAGCGCTGGGTTGCATGGGCTGCAATATTTTCTGCTGCCAAACCAGCACTTAATTTTTCATTTAAATAAATTAACTGGTAGCCTTTTGCTGATAAATTAATGCCCGTAAAGTAATCTTCACTCAATGATTCTGTGGTAAAACCTCCCGTAACTTCTAAAGCACTGCGTCGCACTACAAAGGAAGTACCAGCACAAACTACACTACCCACACTGTCTTTTATTGGTTGAATTTGGCGATAAAATACCTCTTCTTCTGGGGTGACAACATTTTCTAAACCTAAATTACGGGCAATGGGATCTGAGTTATAAAAGCTTTGTGGAGTTTGTACCAATGCCACTTGTTCATTTTGAAAAAAGCCAATGGTACGAGTGAGAAAATTTTTAGTAGGGATAAAATCTGCATCAAAAACTACTATTAAATCTCCATCAGTTTTCGGAATTGCGTGATTTAAGTTCCCTGCTTTTGCATGGCTATTATCAGGTCTAGTAATATATTCACAGCCTAATTCATCAGCTAAAGCTTGCATTTCTGCTCGTCTAGTATCATCGAGAATATAAATCTTTTTATGATTGTAATCTAAAGCTTGGCAACCGATAACTGTACGTCTGAGAATGAATGTTGGTTCATTATAAGTGGGGATTAAAATATCAACTGAAGGAGTAAAACTACCATCAATCACAGCGAGTGAGTTTCTATCTGCTTCATGGCCACGTTCTTTCACATTCAACATTAAAAATAGCTGAATAATAGAACTCAATATAACTAGCATTTCTAAAGCAAATAATCCCAGGCTAAATACACCATTTAATGGGTTAGAAAGATTGAGGGTAGATAAAGAACGCCAGGCAATATAACGACCTGCTAACAAAAGCAAAATTCCCACTACTAATCGCCTAGACCAAATGCGGGGTTGGGGAGAAATTTTCATCACCCCTAAAACAAGTAATAACAACAATACAGTTGGTGCCAATAGATATTTACCAGTCACCATTGGTACTTCTAACCACAAGGGAGGGTTAGTTTGTAAAGCATTAATTTCGGCAAAAATTGCACTAATTTTATCCTCTCCAATAAACCATCCCCCAACCACGATCGCAGATAAAATTACAATGCTAAATAAAACTATCGTTGCAGTATGAAATTGACGCGATCGCTTGTGCAAATTTACTGAAGATTTTTGATTGGGCGACTGTATTAATGTCATTAATTAATTCCCCTCTTTTTAAATACCTTTAAAACCAACCTCATCGGATATTTCCTCTTGAGAAGTTTCCCTCCCAGGAGGAATTGTGGAACTAGATTGTAGCCAAACTCCCACTTGACTTAAAAATATCCCTAATAGAACAATAGCACCGCCTACATACTGGGCAGCAGTAGGAATTTCTCCTAAAATTAAATACGCAAATAATATGCCTGCAATTGGATTAAAAGAACTAGCTAATGAAACTTGGGAGGCAGAAGAAGTTTTTAACCCATTGAACCAAAATAATTGACCCAATACCACAATTACACCGCCATAAATTAACATCCACTGCCATAAAAAAGGTGAACCGACATCCATAAAATGATTGATGCCATAGAAGTATAAAACAACAACAAAAAATAAGATTGTAGCGACAACAGTCCGAAAAATACTGAAAATACCTAAAGGGATTTGTGTTAGCCGGGTTTTACTAATAATTGTAGCCACTGCTAAAGCAACAGCAGCTACTGCTGTCATGATTTCACCTTTACCCACAGTAATAAAAACACTGGGACTCATCATGTTTTCCCATAAAGTTTGTAGAATAACTGTGACTACTACCCCAGTTAAAGACACAATGGCACCAATAATTGACCAAATATCAACTCTTTCTTTGAGTAACAATATAGACAAAGCTAACGCTAAAGGAGGTTCAATGCGTCCAATTAGAACTACATTTGTAACCATTGTCAAATCAAGTGCCATAAAAAATAAACTTGGCGCTAAAGCTCCTGATAAAATTGCTGCTGCCCCCATACTCAACCAACTTTGCCAGGAAATTTGTTTCAGGTTGGAACTACTCCATTGCCGATAATAAATAACAATCAGCATTAATAAGGCACAAATATTCCCCACAAATAAAAGATTACAAAAAGAGATCGGATTTCTACCATTTATTAAGTTGTTTTCCCCCAATTGCGTCAGCTGACGTGTGACTGCATTCGCTGCACCAAAAATCAGAATCGCTAACCAAAGAGAAATTTTGCCCAAATTCCTACTGAATAAAGAGGAGGCTTTCGTCATCATACCGATCATTCTGCTACAAAATATTGGAAACTGGATATAATTAAAACTACTACAATCCAGCTCCATTATTAAAAGAATGTAGAATGAGCAAATTACGTGGGAGCAACGGTAATTTTACCCCGACGCAAAACGTACTGGTTTATAAAAGTAGGGGAATTCAACCCTCCAAGGTTGATTAATGAATGAAAATCCATGCCTAACACTAAATAGATAATTTGTGGTAATTTTTATTAAAAAAGGTAGAGATATATGTCTCATGAACCTTGATAAAAATCAATATAATTTGAATTATCGTTAGTTATATTAAAATCAGATTAAAAAAACTCTGCCAAAACTCGTTAATTTTTTACCAATTTCTCAGTCTGTATTAATCTTGTGACTGCCATGAAACCTTACACTGTAGTTACAAGAGTAAAAAACAGTCAGATCCATGAAGTTGCCATCTTTCACTGCTGCCAGTCTTACAGCCTTACTAATAGTGGATTGTTCCCAAACTGATATTTCCCAACAGCCAGATACCCAGGCACCAGTAGCAACAATTGTATCAAAACCAGCTTCGAGTAATGCTTCTGGCTCAGGTATATTTCAAGACAGGGAACATCCTACCAAAGGAACAGTGAAAGTAATTACGGAAAATGGTCAATCCTACCTGGAATTTGCCGCCAATTTCCAAACTGATAATGGACCGGATTTATTTGTAATTTTACATCGAGAGCAAACCCTGCCAATTTACAGCATTAAAGAAACAGATTACACCAGCATTGCTCCTTTAAAAAAGACTAGTGGGACTCAAAGGTATGCCATTCCTGAAGGTGTAGACTTAAAACAATTTCAATCTGTTGCTATTTGGTGTCGCCAATTTAACGCTACCTTTGGCTATGCTCCTCTTTCAATTTAGTTTAGTCAAAAGATTTTGATTATTTGGCAACGAAAAACTTTATCATCGCAGTAGATGGTGTGATTTCACTTAACCGGGTTGTATTTACAGATATTTTATGGAACTTACAGATTTTCTAAGTTTAATTCATCCAGCGATCGCAGTTATTTTTGTTTTTCCCTTGATTGGTAATGTAGCTAATTTAGCATGGCAGGCACGCCAACGCCGCTTGCAAACTGCAAATAAAGGTAAAAGTAAAATTCCTCCAGTGTCTGGTCCAGAACATCGACGTTTAGGAGAATTACTCACAGGTGCAGTTGTGGGTTTGACTTTGGTAGGATTAGCTTACCCGATCGGCAAAAATATTATTAAAAACCAATTGTGGTCTGAACCTACTACTATTTTTATTTTGTTGATGTTTGCAGCTACCATTGCTTCGTTAGTATTTCTTTACAAGGCAAGACAAAAGCTATGGCGGGGAGTTTTTGCCACTTTAACTGGTGTTGGTTTAGTAGTTCTCGGTGCTCAAGATGGGGTATTTCGTCGCACCGATGAGTGGTATTGGTCACATTACTACTATGGCATTACCGCTGCCCTACTAATGATTTTTTCTTTAGCGATTATCCAAGAAATTTATCGAGATAGATCCCATCGCTGGCGGATTATTCACACCATACTTAATTGTATTGCTCTGCTATTATTTATCGGTCAAGGTTTCACTGGCACCAGAGACTTATTAGAGATTCCCCTGAGTTGGCAAGAATCCCATGTTTATCAGTGTAATTTTACCAATAGAACTTGTCCTACTCCTACTCCTAACCCAAAACCATCACAGTGAAGTACATCAAGAATATTTTCAAGAATATAGATCCTAATTCATTACGAGTTCGTTTAACTATCGTCATAGCTGCATTTTCTGCTATGGGATTAGGTAGTCTGGCAATTTGGACTACTTGGAAGATGCAGCATATTTTAATTGACAGTCACAAACAAACTCTTCAAGAATTAGCAGAACGCTTACCCAGAGATGTGCAAGTTTACAATGATATGTATCCCCTACAAACCTCTCTGGAAAAGGTTGTTAAAAATTCAACTACTACCAATACTTTTTTGTGGGTCAAAAACCAAAATAATCAAATTCTAGTTACATCTAACTCCTTTAAAAAAGCATCTGAGTCTACCCAAAACAAATTAGTTTCCTTGACTCAGATGCCAATTATGCCCCAAATACATCAAGTTAATCAAAAATATTTTGTGTTATGCAGTAGTCCTCTGCAAATCAAAAGCCAGCTGATAGGTGATTTATCGGTAGCACATGATATTACCCGCGAGCAAACCATGTTTGTGGCAATGGTACAGAGTTTGAGTATTGCCAGTATTTTAGTAATTATTATTATCTCTGGAGCGATCGCATTTTACATCCACCGTTCTTTGCAACCCCTGCGCCAGTTAAGCCAAATGACAGAGGCAATTTCTGCCGAAGATTTAGGCAAGGCACAATTATATTTGCAAAATGCACCCAGCGAAGTCAAAGAACTGGCTCAAACCTGCAATCAAATGTTAATGCGTCTCTCGGATTCCTGGGAAGGGGAGCGACAATTTGTGAGTAATATTTCCCACGAACTACGCACACCCTTAACTATAGTACATGGTTACTTACAAAGTGTATTACGACGACGGCAAAATTTGACGGAAACCCAGACAGAAGCCTTGCAAACTGCCGCACTGGAGGCAGAAAATACTATCAAAATGCTAGAGGATTTACTGAGTTTAGCAAGAGCTGATAGTGGTAATTTACACTATAAAATTCAGCCTTGCATACTTAATGATCTAGTTGCCGAAGTTGTGGGAATGGCAAAACAACATAGCGATCGCCAAATTGATATTGAAGCAGAAGTTAACCCCATTGAGGTCAAGCTAGACTACAACTATATGAAGCAAGTTTTGCTGAACTTAATTGATAATGCGGTGAAATATTCTGATGCTGGTACCCCCATCACTTTGAAGTTAAAGCAGCAAGGAAGTCAAGCCATGATTCAAGTGTGCGATCGCGGTTATGGTATTCCCTTACAACAGCAATCGCGGATATTTGAACGATTTTACCGGGTAGATGAGGCTCGAAACCGTGCTGGCGGTACGGGTTTGGGTTTATCTATTGTGAAAACACTAGTAGAAGGTATGGGGGGAAATATCACAGTGCGATCGAAGCTAAAACAAGGAAGTATATTTCAGATTAGTTTTCCTGTATATTCATCACAATTATAAATTATTCCACATTGTAGGGGCGGGGTAACCCCGCCCCTACGAATCATACGATTGGTAAAATGACTTGGGGATATTTTTAATCTGGAAGTCCCTTATCTCCTAACTAGCACATTTTATAACCCTTATATAGCAGGGATTTTAGCCGAACAATCAAAATGTGCTAGTTTCATTCGTTGGGAGGGGATTTAATAATTTTGAATGCGTGAATGCGTGACTTTTGAATTCCCCTCCT
>JASJCJ010000276.1 GCA_030066045.1 Calothrix sp. MO_167.B12 | reverse complement strand
AAAGCTTGGTGTGTCAATGTCTGAGGTTATTCAAGACTATATCAAGACTTTACCTGAATGTGACTAAAGTCACCTGTGTCGCTTATATCCCAGGGCTAAAGCCACTGGGTTTTACGCTTACCAAAGTTTCCTTATAAAACTATCTTTCCGGGGACAGTGTTTGTTACCGAGCAACACATTCAAGCTATTCACCGTGAAGATGGGCAGCAATATCACCAATACATTCTTCCTGGTTTTGTCGATGCCCATGTGCATATTGAAAGTTCTATATTGCTTGTTAGTAACTAATCCAATCACTCCAACTACCTGCATATAATTTTGCACCCCCAATCCCGGCTAATTCTAGGGAGAGTAAGTTGACACAAGCAGTTACCCCAGAGCCACAATAAACCATAATTTCTTCTGCTGTTTCCATCTCTAACCAGCGTTGGCGTTGCTCTTGGGGAGAAAGAAGATAACCTTGGGAATCTGTCACTTGTTTCCAAGGATAGTTAACTGCACCAGGAATATGCCCAGCAACTTTATCAATGGGTTCGCGAATACCTGCATAACGATCGCTATCTCTGGAATCTACTAACACAACTCCTGGTAAATCTTGGCGATTTTTGACTATTTCCCGATCTACAACCATTTGCTGATTGATTTGGGGCACAAAATTACCAAGACGGGGAGGAGGAATTACATCCGTTACCTCATATCCGGCTTGTAGCCATGCATTAAACCCACCATCTAGCACTGCGACTCGCTCATGTCCCAAGTAGCGTAAAAGCCACCACAAACGGGATGCAAATGCCTGACGGGAATCATCGTAAGCCACAATCAAAGTCTGTTGCCACTGTACCCCCATAGCTGATAATTTCTGGGCAAACAATTGAGGATCGGGTAATGGATGCCTACCTCCATGTTCCCTCACAGGACTGGAAAGATCCTGATTCAAGTTCAGATAATAGGCTCCAGGAATATGGCTAGTTTGATACTGTTGTTGTCCTAAATCTGGTTCAGCCAGGGAAAAGCGACAATCTGCGATCGCAATTTGTGGATCTTCTAAATGTTCTTTTAACCAATTGCAACTAACTGCAAAATCAGTATTAGTCATCTCAACCTCCCAGGAGACTGGTAAATCCTTGAAAATAGTTAGTCAGCGCAGAATTTGTAGGGGCGCATTGCGTGCGCCCTTGAAGAATTAGTCACAAAGCATTTTCAGATCCTTGGTTAGGTACAAATGTAGATGAGGGACTGAATTGAAAGAGGGTGTGGGGTGTAGGGGAAAGAACTATCTTTCATACTTGGTGGTGAAAAATTTTTTCATCGGCACTTTCTTGTTCCTTCTGGTGTAGCGAGTTAATAATTGAAAGCATGAAAATTATAGTCATAATTTATGAGTAATCAAGACCAAGGCAAATTTGTCCCCCAAATCACAGCAGATGGTTCTTCTACTTTCTTCTCCCAGGAGTTTAACGAGCATTTTCATAGCCATTATGGGGCACGTCAAGAAAGCTTTTTAAAGTTTGCTGCCCCTACACAATTATCTTTAAAAGCGAAAAAACAGGTAGTTAACCTGTTAGATGTTTGTTATGGACTAGGATACAACACCGCCGCAGCTTTAGAAACAATTTGGTCAGTAAATCCTGATTGTCATGTGAAATTAATTGGTTTAGAAATCAATGCATCTGTGGCTGAAAGTGCAATTAAACATCATATTTTTGATACCTGGAACAGTGAATATCAAGATATTTTGAAACAATTGGCTTTTACACAACAAGTCAAAACCAATCACCTGACGGCAAAGTTATTAATTGGCGATGCTCGCAATCTAATTAAGAGGGTGCATAATTCAGGTTTTCTGGCTGATGCAATCTTTCTCGATCCCTTTTCACCACCTCAGTGTCCCCAACTATGGACTATTGAATTTATTAGACAAGTCGCTCTGTGTTTACACCATGATGCCTTACTGGCAACTTACTCCTGTGCAGCAGCTGTGCGTACTGCTCTGATTGCTGCTGGTTTAACCATCGCTTCCACCCCTCCTGTAGGCAGACGTACCCCTGGCACTATTGCCGCATGGGAGTCAAAACAAAATACTAACCTATATATCTCAAATTTATTTCTGCCCCTTTCACAACCAGAACAAGAACACTTACTTACCCGTGCCGCAGTTCCCTATCGCGATCCTCAATTCCAGGATTCCCCAGAAGTAATTATCAACAGGCGAACCCAAGAACAAGAAGCCTCCTGCCTAGAACCTACTTCCCATTGGCGAAAGCGATGGGCCATCAAAAATTAGGCTTTGAGGGAGGATATATTCATAACTATATTTTTGAGAAATACGATCTTCTCCCTTTCCCCTGAATCAGCAATAAAGTATTCTTTAACACACAAAAAAATCAGTATTTATGCAAATCCTATAACTAGATTTTTTGTGATATAAATCACTTGGTACTCTCGTTAGCGATCGCTGACATGTAGAGCTGAATCTAGTTTGATAATTACCACGAGTAAATCATTAAAGGAGTAAAAACATAAATTTAGATGTATTACAAATGATTTTGAATGTCAACTTGAAAATTATTAGCATCATATTTTCCTAAATAGCCAGTCGAATGTATTTGGATAATCATTTGCACTGGATTTTTCATGTAAAAAGGAAAGTCAATATTTTAGTATACTTCTTTGTTTAACAAATGTTAAATTCTAGGCTTATAGTATTTTGTAGCCTATGAAAACCTTTGATTACAGATTATTTTGTTCTACAACATCAATATATGATAAAGAAATTAACAACAGTTTCTTTATTATTTATTACAAAGCTTTACTATTATTATGAGATTAATGGAGTGCCTTTGTGAATACGAAGATACCCAATTATATCGGTTCTAGGGAAGAAAACGTTAGTGGGTCAAACCCCTCATATAAAGTAAATATTAGCGATCGCAATCGTGGCTTAGGAATGCACAATCTAGTGAGTAATGCGTTAGACATATGGCAACCAGACATGGGTATTAACCAGAGTAAATCCCTAACTGGCGAGAAAAATCCTCATGTTAATTCTGGTAATGAATCTGACCAATCATTGCTCTCTATTACTCAAAAGGCCAAAGGTTATATAGTGAATGGCTTTGACTCAGATATACCCAAAGTTTTAGTGGCTGACGACCATGCTGCTAGTCGGATGACAGCGGTAGCTCTGTTGGCAATGGAAGGTTACGAGGTGATTGAAGCAGATAGTGGGGCAGTTGTGGTGGACATAGTGATCCAAAAACAACCCGATTTGGTGCTGCTGGATGTGATGATGCCAGAAATTGATGGTTTTGAGGTCTGTCAATTATTGAAACAGGATGAGCGTACTAGGTTAATACCAGTTATTTTCATTACAGCATTAAATGACAGGCGATCGCGAATTCGAGGGATTGAGGTTGGTGCTGATGATTTTTTAAGCAAACCCTTTGATCGAGTTGAACTAGCAGCACGGGTTAAGTCATTGGTACAGCAAAAACGGTTGAATGAAGATTTGGATCACGCTGAACAAGTATTATTTTCCATTGCCAGAGCCATTGAAAGTCGCGACCCCAACACAGGGGATCACTGTGAGCGGTTAGTAGAGTTGGGAAAGTCTTTTGGCGAATATCTCACTCTCCCACGCAACCAAATTCGGGATTTGATGTGGGGAGGATATTTACATGATATTGGCAAAGTTGGTATTCCTGATGCTGTATTACTGAAAAGGGGTCATCTCACTACCCAAGAATGGGAAGTTATGAGGCAGCATGTTTCCATTGGCGAGAGGATATGTCAGCCCTTACGTAGTATGCAAGGTGTACTCCCCATTATTCGCCATCATCACGAACGTTGGGACGGTTCTGGTTACCCCGATAAGTTAAAAGGTCATGAAATTCCCTATTTAGCACAAATCTTTCAAATTATTGACATTTACGACGCTCTTACCAGTGAGCGTCCATATAAAAGAGCTTTTACCTCTGAAGAAGCAATTGCAGTAATGGCAGAAGAAACTGCTAAGGGTTGGCGTAATCCCAAATTAATGCAGCAGTTTGCAGATTTTATTCGTACCAATCATCAAGGCTAGTATTCCTGGGTTGACGGTTGACAGTTGACAGTTGACGGTTGACCAAAAAATAGACAGGATACAAGCCCCCGTATCCGTGGAGAGGAAAAATATTTTCTGAGTTTCATTAGCCCTTCGATACCCTACACCGAAGGCTACGCCTACATCGAGGGGGTAGTACTTTTGACTTCAGCGAAGCGGTTGACTATGGGATGTTTTTTTATCTGCAAGTCCCTAACTGTTATCATGTGAGCTAAAACGCACATTGCCAACCCATTCATTTCATAGCCAATAGCTCATTATGGTAGTCGTAGCAATTCTAGCGGCAGGACGCGGGACGCGGATGAAATCAAATATGCCTAAGGTCTTACATACTTTAGGTGGAAAATCACTACTGGAACGGGTGATTGATAGCGTGAAACCCCTTTCACCTTCACGCCACATGGTAATTGTGGGGTATGAGGCTCAGTCTGTGCAAGCTGCTATGGAATCTATTCCAGGATTAGAGTTTGTGGAGCAAACCGAGCAACTAGGTACGGGTCATGCCATCCAGCAATTATTACCCCATTTACAGGGTTATCAGGGGGATGTATTGGTACTCAATGGTGATGTACCTTTACTTACTTCCCAAACCCTATTAAAATTACTTCAAACTCACCAATCAAACCAGAATGCTGCGACTATATTGACAGCACAGCTGAGTAATCCCACGGGTTATGGGCGGGTTTTTTGCAATAGTGAAAACGTGGTGCAACAGATTGTGGAAGACAAGGATTGTACTGCGGTTCAAAAACAAAATCGTCGGATTAATGCTGGTGTTTATTGCTTCCGTTGGCAGGATTTAGCCAAGATTCTACCTGACTTGCAGGCGAATAATGCTCAAAAAGAGTATTATCTAACGGATGCTGTGACTCAAGTTACACCTGTAATGGCGGTAGATGTGGAAGATTACCAAGAAATTTTGGGCATTAATAACCGTATGCAATTGGCGGGTGCCTATGAAATTTTGCAAAATCGCATCAAGGAAAAATGGATGATGGCTGGTGTCACCCTCATTGACCCCACCAGTATCACCATTGATGATACCGTAGAATTACAGCCAGATGTAATTATTGAACCCCAAACCCATCTCCGAGGAAATACGGTAATCCAGAGTGGATGTCGTATTGGACCGGGAAGTTTAATTGAAAATAGTCACATTGGAGAAAATGTCACCGTACAATACTCCGTAGTTACCGATAGTTCCGTTCTTTCTAACACTCGCATTGGACCCTATGCCCATTTACGGGGTCATGTGGAAGTAGGTGAGGGATGTCGGATTGGCAACTTTGTGGAGTTAAAAAATAGTCAATTGGGCGATCGCACGAATGTCGCCCATTTATCCTATCTCGGTGATACCACTGCGGGAACTCAAGTTAATGTCGGCGCTGGTACCATCACAGCCAACTATGATGGTGTCAAAAAGCACAAAACCCAAATTGGTGATCGTACTAAAACAGGTTCTAATAGTGTTCTAGTGGCACCAATTACTGTGGGTGATGATGTTTTCATCGCAGCCGGTTCGACGGTAACAGAAGACGTACCCAATGAGTCTTTGGTAATTGCCCGTGCCCGTCAGGTTGTTAAATCTGAATGGAAGATGAAGAAGGAGTGAGGGAGTGAGGGAGTGAAGGAGTGAGGGAGTGAAAGAGGGATGAATTCAAGACTATCAACTGTCAACTGTCAACTGTCAACTCCCTACTCCCTCTTTCCCTAAATACAGCCTGTTAGGGTACCTCCTGGTAATTCTAGGGTGTCCCCAATTTTACTACCATCATGGAAAGCAGCTAGTAACACATCACTGGTTTTTCCCCAAGCGATCGCTCCTTTGCTATCTAAAGCGATCGCTCCTAAGTCTCGTTTGCTCTCCCCTGCTTCCCTCAATGACTTTTCCATAGCCTCTTTGAGGGACATACCATCACTCACCCGTATTACAATCCGTGGTGCTAAACACTCATCAATGATATCTTCCCCAATACCAGTACAACTAACACCAGCATGGCTTGTAGCATAATTACCTGCTGGCATAGCAGAATCACTGACTCTACCAATCCGTTCAAAGCCCTTACCACCAGTAGAAGTACCTGCTGCCACATTACCATTAGTGTCTAAAGCGACCACTCCAATGGTACCTCGACCAGCATTACTACTTTCCGCCAATTCTGGTTCTGCCACCACCCCAGCCATAGTTCTTTGAAAATTATCTTGACGCTCTTGTATCCATTCTTGTAAGCGCGTATCTGTCAGCGCATCATAGCAAGGAACTTTTAATTCTCGTACTAGCTCTGCTGCACCATAATCTGAGAGTACTCGGTCTGAAGCATCTTGTAAAAATTGAGCTAAATCAATGGGATTTTTCACCCTAGAGACATTTATGACCCCACTAAAACTTTGAGTTGCTCCATCCATGAGGGAAGCGCTCATGCGGATTTGTCCATCTGATTGGAGTACGGAACCAGTACCCGCGTTAAAACGGGATTCATCTTCCAATAGTTGGCAACCTCGAACTACTGCTGATTTAGCACTAGCTCCCGCCAGCAGCATAGTATAAACTTCTTCCACAATTTGATGGAGTAGCTGGCGTACTTTCTCCACTCCACCTTTCCCTTGGAGGGAGCTACCTGCTCCACCATGAATAATTAATTTAGGCTGCACCTGTGTTGTCATAGGATTTTGGATTTTGGATTTTGGATTTTAGATTGATGATCCACAGATAAATCTGGGGAGTAATGACGTGTCACCGAGCTTTATAAGTAGGTAGGCATAATTAAATGTAAGATCGAACCTCACCCCCATCCCCTCTCCTTATTAAGAAGGGGGGTGCTGTTAGGCAAAGAGAAGTTGGCGGTGAGTCCACTTGGCGGTGTCGGTTTCCGTCCCGCCAAAGTGGCGAACCCGAAGGGTATCGGTTTCCGTCCCGCCAAACTTCGGAGGTGAGGTTTTATATTTAATTTGACCCAGTTACTTACCATCAAGAAATTAATGTTCATCTCAGTCTCAGATGATATTATATTTCAGTAATGTTACGTAACATCTGATTCTGTTGTAGCCGCAGAACGACGACGACGGCAACGTTCAGAACAATATTTCACCTCATCCCAGCAATCTTCCCATTTCTTGCGCCAGGTAAAAGGACGTTGGCACACTGGACATATTTTGCTGGGTAAGTCCGATTTAGAACGGTTGCGTCCCATATTAATAAACTAATTAAAGATAGCGATCGCCACAGGTGGACAATAATTATACCTAACTTGGAAAAGGTAGGGGAGTGTGGGAAGATGGGGAGATAGGGAGATGGGGAGTTGGGGAGATGGGGAGATGGGGAGATGGGGAGATGGGGAGTTGGGGAGATGGGGAGAAATATTATTTATTTGTTTTATTCCCTCCTTCCCTCCTTCACTCCTTCCCTCCTTCACTCCTTCCCTCCTTCACTCCTTCCCTCCTTCACTCCTTCACTCCTTCACTCCCTCACTCTCCCCAAAGCTGCACGAACAACACCAGAAGTAGCACCGATGCGACAAGAATTTTCCGTCAACAGGCGTTTCCAGGCTCTACTACCTGGTTGTCCGGCAAACAGCTGTAACATATGTCGAGTAATTTTATTCAACTTCAAACCCTGAGACACCCAATAATCAATGTAAGGATACATGGCTTCCACAACCTGGTGTCTAGTTGGAGGTATCACATCTTCACCATAAATATCACGATCGCTATTGGCGAATAAATAAGGATTATCATAAGCAGCACGCCCAATCATCACCCCATCAACAAATTGTAATTGTTGCTGTACCTGCTCTAAAGTAGTGAAACCGCCGTTAATTTCAATAAATAGGTGGGGAAAGTCTTGCTTGAGCCGATGAACATCACCGTAGCGCAGGGGAGGAATATCCCGGTTCTCCTTGGGACTCAACCCTTGTAACCAAGCTTTACGGGCATGAACCGTAAAACTTTTACATCCGGCTTGGGCAACAATACTGACAAAATTTACCATATCCTCATAGCGATCGCAATCATCTACACCAATACGATGTTTAACTGTTACTGGTAAGCTGGTAGCCTTGACCATTGCCTTGACACATTTTGCCACCTTCCCAGGCTGCATCATTAAGCAGGCTCCAAAATTACCATCCTGTACCCGGCTACTGGGACAACCTACATTGAGATTAATTTCGTCATAACCCATATCTTCAGCAATCCGGGCGCATTCCGCCAGATGTTGGGGATTATCTCCACCCACTTGCAGGGATAAGGGCTTTTCTTCAGGGGAAAAACCTAGTAAACGTTGACGGTTTCCATGTATAATTGCTGCAGTAGTCACCATCTCCGTGTATAGTAGGGTGCGTTTAGTAATCTGGCGCGTAAAATAACGAAAATGGCGATCCGTGCGATCCATCATCGGCGCAACACTTAAAGGATATCTACCAATGGGACATTTGCTTGTGGGTAATATAGTTGACTCACATGATTTCATGACTCATTTATAACTATTGGTGTAGGCTATTCATGACAGGTACTGATATGGATACAGTTAAATGCAAGACTTCAAAGAAATATTAGCTCATGCTCGTTCTATTGGTTGGGGTGCAGCTGATATACTGCGTTCCTACTATAGAGGTAATAGCGACCAAAATTTAAATGTGCAATATAAACAGGACGATCCTGTCACTGCTGCTGATTTAGCTGTTAACCACTATATTTTACAAAGATTACAATCTGAATTGGGCGAAGTAAATTTTGGGTACATTAGCGAAGAAACCTATAAGGAAGGAAAAACCAAGGAACTCAATTCCGAATTGGTGTGGATTATCGATCCTTTAGATGGTACGCGAGACTTTATTGAAAAAACTGGAGAATATGCCATTCACATCGCTTTGGTGAAGGACACAAGACCAGTATTAGCAGTAGTAGTAGTTCCAGAATTAGAAAAACTCTACTATGCAGTCAAAGGTGAGGGTGCTTTTGTCACTACCCGGGATGGTAAGTCTCAACCTATTAAGGTATCATCACGCGATCGCATTGAGGATTTAACTTTAGTTGTGAGTCGCTCTCACCGCAATCAAAGATTAGAATATTTACTCCAAAATTTACCCTGTCAAAACCAGAAAGCTGTGGGTAGTGTGGGTTGTAAAATTGCTACTATTGTTGAGCAGCAAGCCGATATGTATATTTCCCTATCTGGAAAATCCGCACCCAAAGATTGGGATATGGCCGCGCCAGAATTAATTTTGACAGAAGCGGGCGGTCAATTTACTCATTTTGCTGGCCATGCATTGCAATACAACACCGGAGATATTAACCAATGGGGTGGTTTACTAGCCAGTAATGGGCAATTTCATCAATCCCTGTGCGAGCAAGCAGCAAGCATTTTGGCAGACTGGGACAGTAAGAATGGTTGAGAACCAACACTTGTATTTGTTCAGTGGGAATGATTTTGACACTCTGCGCCCTAAAGGGTCGCAGATTCTAAAGACGTTTCCATCTTTATATCCCTATTAATAGGGTTCCCAGGCTCACCACGTTTGCTCCTAGAGCGTGGTGATTTCTCCTTACGTTGTTTCGGGCGTTTGAGTTCCGAGGAGTCCCCCCGTACTATAGAATATGCTCTATCTCTGATTGTTTTTGATGCACCAATATCAGCGTGAGTCATATATCCACATTGAGAACAAATGAACTTTTCTT
>JASJCJ010000041.1 GCA_030066045.1 Calothrix sp. MO_167.B12 | reverse complement strand
TGCCCAGAGAAGCGCGTTGCGGTGAGGTAGTGTGGTCTTGGGGGTTTCCCCCATGAACAACTACCGAACCCGTAGGGGGGTTCCCCCCGTTGTAGCGACTAACTCTTTCAGAGACGCTCCGCGAACGGGGCATCTTGCCCGCTTTATATTTAAAGGGAGCAAGATGCTCCCACTACCGCATATTTTTGAAAAATTGGGATGCTCCCTTCCCTTCGGGCGGGGAAACCCCGCCCCTACTCCTTCACTCCTTCACTCCTTCACTCCTTCACTCCTTCACTCCTTCACTCCTTCACTCCTTCACTCCTTCACTCCTTCACTCCTTCCCTCCTTCCCTCCTCCCCTCACTCCCGCATCACCGAGGCGCAGCTTTGCGCTGCTAACCACAGATTGTAGAGTAGTAACTCAGTACGTGAAGTCGAGGGATACTCCATTGCTTCAGTTTCCTGCAAAGTAGGAGTCGCTCCGCCCACGCCATCAGATACATCACTAATACTAGTGACAAATATACCTGTAGCTTCCTCCGTATCACCTGCCAGCCAGGAGCCAGATAGAGAAACTTCTACATAGTCGCGATCGCAAGGGCAAATAGCAATAATGCCGCCATCGTCTATACGGATTTGTTGCCGTAATTGTTCTAACCCTGGTAAATCCGCAGGTAGCAAAAAGGAAGCATAATTAGGCTTAACACATAGAAATTGACCACTTCGCATTGCCAAAATCACTCGCTGTGCTACCCATTCTTCTGGGGATTGAGTTAAATATTCCAGGTGAAAACTATCTTCGGTGTAAGTTAATTTCAGCATTCTTCATGCTCTCCTGTTACTCCACTCCTTGCTTGCACATCCATCCAAAACCGATCTGCAAATGCTATTGCTGGATGAATTGGGGCTTTGGGCTTGGTAGCCAGTTGCATACCAGCTTCTTTAGGGGTTCGGCTTCCTTTGCGGGAGTTACACCGCTCACAGGCTATAACCACGTTATCCCAAGTATGTTGTCCTCCTCTGGAACGAGGAAGTACATGATCTAAGGTGAGATGTTTTTTACTACCGCAATATTGACAACTGTGGCGATCTCGTCGCAACACCTCCCGACGATTAACCGGAGGAACTTTCCACACCCGTTCGCTGGAATTAATTTTCAAACGAATATGTTGCGGTACAAATATTACTAAACTTGGAGAAGTAACGGTAACTTGCCACTCATCTGGAGTGCCAATATTAAGTGGTTCTGCTTTATTAGTAATTAACAACACAACTGCTCGCTTAATATTCACCTTACAAAGTGGCAAGTAATTTTGAGAAAATACCACCACGGATTGCTCTAAAACTGGTATTCTGCCATTCACAGTTTGACTCCTCATCAAAAACCCCCGCTTCTGAACTTAGTAGAAGCGGGGGTAGAAAATTAACTTCAAAATTTCCTTTTATATCGGTACAGGATTCCTAAGTCTGTACCTCCCGCTTCTTGACTTTTTTGCTCTTGATGGCGCACTTAGCAAATTAAATATAAGATTGAGATTTTCAGAATTTCCCTTATCCCCTTGAATATCACCATAATCGTGGCTGTGAATGCCCATAAATAAATACTCCACTCCCGCAATAGCTAATTCCCAACACTGTTCGTAGTTGGTAGCGCGCGCAGAAGTGGATATGGGATAAAGGGATGTCACTGAAAATTTCACCTGTTGAACATTTCTTTAAACATACTACACTTGTATTACTATCCTGTCCATATTTTTAGGAGAAAAAATCATGCATACAATTACTCGCACCCCCACCACTGACATGGAAGTTACCAGTATTCGCTTGGAGAGGGAACTTAAGGATAAGCTAAAAGAACTATCGGGAAACCAGGGATATCAAGCTCTAATCCGCGATATCCTCTGGAATTATGTACAGCAGAAGTCAGGGGAGTGGAAACCACGATTTTCCAAAGACGATATTAGAGCTAGCATCGCCGCCACAGCCCAACAAGAAGAACGATGTGTACTTACAGGTCAACTTATTCAACCCGAACAGCCAATGCTTTTAGGACTGACGAAAACTGGTGATATGGTACCTCTGACCCCAGAAAGTTTAGCCGGTTAACTCTGTATTTGGAGGAATGCAGTTATTCACCTGCATTCCTCCTGTAATTACTGCGAACCAATATAAGTAATAAAGAATTAAATCCTCTTGTAATCAATGGAACAAACACCAGACATCCAATCCCTTTCCCTCTTAGCCTCTCCCCCGTGTTTCCTCAAAGTAATATTGCAATCCCAGACATTATTCTTTCCTATTTATAGGGGGTTAGACAGCCCTTGACAGGAAAGAAGCATCAGTCTAAATAAGTAGGTGATATCATACTCCCAAAAATTGAAGTCATAATACTTAACAAATTTGGGGCTGTACCCTTTTAATCCCTCTCATTAGTCTTTTTTACCAGTCTATTTTGGTAATTTTGCTTCAGGAAGCCCGATAACTATAAAATACTTGCTTTATTGTTTAAACTGGATGCCAATAAATATGAATTTTTTTGTTTCAGTAGCTTCAGTAGTAACGCGGATGATAATTACGATTTTTTTGTCTTAAGTCTAGAGAATTTACGGTTTATGTCTGATGGTAGGAAGTATATTCTAATTCAGGGTCAGTAAATTATCTTTATATATTTTTTAGATTGTCCCGGTTAACCAACCGAAGCATTTTAGTATATTCTATGTATTCTATTATTCTTGTAGAAATCGGATAATGACTACCCATTTCGTCACTTGAAGTAGAAAGAGGCTATAACAGGTGAAAGAAAAGATTGATAAGGGTGCTGCCACAAGCAAAAGGGAGAAACATATGCTAAGAGGAGCCTAGGAGCAAGAAATATGGGGTCATTATCCAATAGTGTGCCAGCAAAAAAAAAGCGTTTACCATCTGCCTCACGTTCAGCAGACGAAGTAAATAAACCGACACAAAATCCACTCAAGCTGATGCAGCATCAGGAAGAACCAAGCCAAAAATTGGTAACACAGATTAATCAAATCATCGCCAATCATCCGGCGAGCATCAAAATGCTGCAAGACATCGCCCAAATTGTGGGAACTAGTTTTCAGGTGGATTGCTGCTGTTTGGTAACTTTTCCTGATGAGAAAGATGGCGAAGCAATTACAGCTAACTGGTGTTCTCAAGAATATTCAGGCATTACGCAAAGCGATGAATTTTCAGCCATAGATGAATTAGACTGGCCTGTGATGCAATGTGCAGCAGAGCCGTTTACCATTGAGGATATTTCGGCGATAGAACATAGTTTAGTGGTGGGATGTCAGTATTTGCCACTACCAATCAAAACAGTTTTAGGTCTCCCCACTTGCTTTGGTCAGGGGAATAATGGTGCGATCGTACTTATTCAGTCAAAACCCTATGATTGGAGCGAGTCAGAAAAAAAACTGCTCAAAGCCCTAGAATCCGTATGCGCGATCGCTTTTGCTCAAGTAAAGCAAGCACAAAAAATTGACTTTCAACAACAGAACTTAGAAGCTAGCTCCCAGTACCAGAATTTATTTAAACAATTAACCATACTCAGTCGCAGCAACTTGGACTTAAATCGAATGCTGCAGCTGGCAATAGCATCTACAGCAGAAACTCTCCAGGCAGATCGTGGTTTGTTGATGCTATTAAAATATACAAACCCCTTATTTAAAACTCGACAAAAAAACCAGGTTCCTCAAGCAAAAGTTAATCTTGTTGGTGAATGGTCGGCTCACAGGGTTAAGGACAATCATCAGAGACCACAAGAAGAAGAATCTTTCTGGCTCTCTGAGTGTGCTTTATGTCAAAGAGTATTTACAGCTTCGATCAAACCCATCATCCTCAATGAGGATTTAGGAGCACAAGAAAGTTACATTTTGAGTGCAGCTCCAATTTTTAATTTAAAAAAACTGCCCACGGTGCTGTTAATGCCTTTGGAAAGCCAAGGAAAAATTTTAGGCTTTTTAGTATTGCAGCAGACTCATAATCGTAATTGGCAGCACAGAGAACTAAATATTTTGGAGATGATTTGTGCCCAACTTGTAAATACGGTTATTCAGTCTCAAACCCTGCGACAAGTACAAAATTTAGTCGATGAGCGCACAGCTCAACTCCAACGGAGCTTGGAAGTACAAGCCAAGTTATACGAAATTAAGCAACAACACGTTAAGCAGCTACAAGAACTCAACGACCTCAAAGATGAGTTTTTAAGCAATATGAGCGATCGCCTGCGCTATCCTTTGACTAATATGCGTATGGCAATTCGCAACTTACGTCATCCAGAAATTACCCCAGATCGTCAAGTACGATATTTGGATATCTTAGAACAAGAATGTACTAAAGAAATTAATCTAATTAATGATTTACTGACTCTCCAGAGGCTAGATAATCAGCAAGAACCCCTGCAATATGAAACTGTTGACTTAAATCAAACTATCGAGAATTTCGTCGCTGATTTTGAGCCAAAAATGGCAGAGAAAGGATTGAGCATTTCTCTAGATTTGCCCCCAGAGCCATTAAAGCTACAAACAGAGGTAGAAAGTTTTCAGCGTATTTTACAAGAGTTATTTACTAATGCAAGTAAATACTCACAAAGGGATAGTGTTGTCCACTTCCAAGTTAGTCACCAAGTTGATCGGTTAGTTGATCGAGTTAAGATCGAAGTGACTAATACTGGACCCACCATCTCAGAAGAAGAAGCGACTTACATCTTTGATAGGTTCCGTCGCGGAAGAGGAAGATGGACTCCAGGTACTGGTTTAGGACTGGCATTAGTCAAGTCCTTAGTGCAACATTTAAATGGAGCGATTGCAGTGGAAAGCATTCCCATTGCTGAAGATGCCAATCTGAGTAAAATTTGCTTTACCCTGAACTTGCCCCAATTTGCTGATAACAACCAACCATATTCGGACATTGATGGAACAACATAACTCAACCCAGGAAATAGAACCTAGCGAGCTTGGTGAAGAATTGAGTTCAGCATCAGATTTGGCAGAATCACCGGCTTTACAAGCTGTGGTAGTCCAAATTGATAAAATTGCTGATCGCAAACGGCAAATAACTGCTCAAATTCAAATCCCCCATTCGGTAGAAAAAGTTTGGCAAGTACTAACCAATTATGAAGCTTTGGCTGATTTTATCCCCAACCTTTCCCAAAGCCGTCGCCTCGATAGCCCCACTGGCGGTATTCGCTTAGAACAAATCGGCTCTCAACGTCTCCTACGCTTCAACTTTTCCGCGCGAGTAGTTTTAGATTTAGAAGAGAATTTCCCTAACACCATTAACTTTCAGATGGTAGAGGGAGATTTCAAAGATTTTTCTGGTAGCTGGAATCTAGAGCCTTGTTTTCTAGGAGAACAAAACGGAACCACTCTATGTTATACAGTCAAAATTTGGCCCAAAGTCATGATGCCCGTTTCCATCATTGAGCGTCGCCTGAGCCAAGATTTACAGATGAACCTTCTAGCTGTTCAACAACGGGTGGAACAGTTAGCAAGTATGGAATAAAAAAATAGTTAAGAGGATAAAGCCAGTAACTCTATCCTCTCGCCTAAGTTGAATTAAGTTTTTATCTGAATAGTACCCCCAGGGGAATTCGAATCCCCGTCGCCTCCGTGAAAGGGAGGTGTCCTAGGCCTCTAGACGATGGGGGCGTGACCTCCAGACCTTTTATAGATTAACCAACTTCCCTGCCAATGTCAACAGATTTCTGATATTTTTTTCAATGACTCTTAGATTCTGATTGCTGTTGCAAAAAGAGATATGATCTTGAAACTACCAGAGCCAGTTATATGTCAGGGAAAATTGATCACTAGTACAGATTCAGCGAACCTATTTTTACAGGCAAAATCAACAGCTATGCTTTCTCCGCAAAAGGATCGGTCAATGCATAATAACATCATAAATCCTCTCAAAAGTCTTCATTATGGAAGAGACATGAGGTATGATGTTGTACCCTGTAAAAATAAGATTTACTGTTCTTTACAAAAGATTTTGAAATCTACTACTCAAAATCTACAACATGGAAGCATCTTTTGAAATTACCCTGCAGATGGTGCTTGCCGTCGTTGCAGGCATTAGCGCCCAAGTACTAGCTGCCTACTTACGGGTTCCTAGTATAGTATTCTTGCTCTTATTTGGCATCTTATTGGGTTCAGATGGCATTGGACTACTGCATCCTCATTTGCTAGGTACGGGACTCGAAGTTATTGTTGCTCTAGCAACGGCAATTATTTTGTTTGAAGGTGGACTCAATCTCGATTTGCGAGAAATGGATCGAGTATCCGTGAGTCTACAATTACTCGTGACCCTGGGAACGTTAATTACCCTTTTGGGTGGTAGCATGGCTGCTCACTGGCTGGGAGAATTTCCTTGGCCAATTGCTTTTCTGTATGCTTCCATTGTTGTAGTCACTGGGCCAACAGTCATTGGCCCGTTGCTGAAGTACATTAACGTAGATAGGCAAGTCGCAACCTTACTTGAAGGGGAAGGAATTTTAATCGATCCCGTAGGGGCAATTCTGGCATTTGTGGTGCTAGATACGATTTTGAATGGCGATACCGATCCAGTTAATGCCATTGTTGGTTTGCTGCTACGCCTAGGCATTGGTGGTGCCATTGGAGCCGCAGGTGGCTATTTAATGAGCCTCATTTTCAAACGCGCCAATTTTTTGTCATTTGAACTAAAAAATCTGGTAGTACTGGCAATTCTGTGGGGTTTATTTGCCATAGCCCAAATGATTCGTAGCGAATCAGGAGTCATGGCTACAGTGGTAGCAGGAGCCGTATTTGCCAACTCTTCGGTGCCAGATGAACGGTTATTGCGCCACTTTAAAGGGCAATTAACCATTTTGAGCCTCTCGGTGTTGTTTATACTGCTGGCGGCTGATTTATCAATTGACAGTGTATTTGCTTTGGGTTGGGGCAGTTTATGGTCTGTTTTGGTATTAATGTTTGTTGTCCGCCCCATAAATATTCTTTTGTGTACCTGGAATAGCAACCTGAACTGGCGGCAGAAAATATTTTTAAGCTGGGTAGCTCCTCGAGGAATCGTTTGTGCCTCAATTGCTTCATTATTTGCAATTTTACTGACCCAAAGAGGCATTAACGGTGGAGATTCCATTAAAGCTTTGGTATTCCTGACAATTATTATGACCGTTGTTTGTCAAGGTTTAACAGCTGGTTTGATTGCCCAGTGGTTGCAAATTACAGCTACAGATACCACTGGATTAGTGATTGTGGGTTGCAATCCCTTAAGTTTATTGATTGCTCGGTTCTTCCAAGAAAGAGGAGAGCCTGTAGTGATGATTGATACTAATAAACAAGCTTCGGAACAGGCAGAAGCACAGAATATCAAGGTTATTGCCAGCAGCGCTTTAGATACCGGCGTATTAGAAGAAGCGGGGCTTGTATCTATGGGTACTTTTTTAGCAATGACTAATAATGGAGAGGTGAATTTTGTCCTGGCACAAAGGGCTGCGGAAGAATTTGAACCTCCAAGGGTTTTAGCAATATTTCCCCGCAATCCCCAAACCAATAATTCTGGCGAAAAAAATAAGGTTAACCAAGCTTTTGCCCCTAATCTGGCAATTAAAACCTGGAACCAGTATCTTAATGATGGACAAGTTAAATTGGGAACTACAACCTTCAGTAATTCGGAATTATGTGAGCAACGGTCGGAAATACGTAAATTGATTGATACAGGAGAATTAGTACCTCTGTTACTAGAACGTAGAGGGCACTTGCAAATTATACCAGCTGCTCAAGAGTGGGAAAGTGGCGATCGCATTATTTATCTCTTGCACGATCCCCGACCAGAATTGTTAAAACGTTTATCTGGTGGTACTCAATCGACTCGCTTATCTTTAGACAAGTTACCACAGGTAGAAGAAGTCCCTTTAGCAAAATTATCTCAATTATCTGCCAATGAAGCCCCTGCTCCTTAAAGGGTGATGGGGTGATGGGATGATGGGGTGATGGGGTGATGAAGTAATAAGTAATAAGTAATAAAGAATTAAATCCCCTCGCTAGCTTGAAAATGGTTGACAGTTGACAGTTGACAGTTGACGGTTGACGGTTGACAGCTAACTTGAAAATAGGGAGTGAAGGAGGGAAGGAGTGAAGGAGTGAAGGAGGTATTTTCATCCTTGGTTGTGTGTGGGATTTTCCCGTGGGAGACTACCTTGAAAATAGTTAACAAGCGCACAGTAGGGGCGCATTGCGTGCTAACTTGAGGAGTTAGTCACAAAGCATTTTCATCCTTGGTTGTGGGATTTTCCCATGAGAGACTAGCTTGAAAGGGGTGATGGAGTGATGGGGTAATGGAGTCCTTAAATGTAAACTTAATAGTCAGGTAAGTAAAATTGCATGATAATTAATGTTGCAGACAAATGCCAAAATATACGGTTATAAGGTATTTGCCTTGGTATTATTTTGCATGACTCTTTAGCAAATCGTGTGTTAGCTTAGCAATGGCTTTGCAGCATCGCTCACCGTATTTTTAGCAGATGCACGATAAGATTCTCAAACAATCATCGCATTACAGTTGGAATGGCAGAAACACTATTTTTTAATGCTCTGCGGGAAGCCGTCGACGAAGAAATGGCGCACGACTCTACCGTATTTGTTCTCGGTGAAGATGTGGGACACTATGGCGGTTCCTACAAAGTAACTAAAGATTTATACCAAAAATATGGTGATTTGCGCTTACTAGATACCCCCATTGCCGAAAACAGTTTTACAGGCTTGGCAGTGGGAGCCGCTATCACTGGATTAAGACCAATAGTTGAAGGCATGAATATGGGGTTTTTGCTCCTCGCCTTTAACCAAATTGCCAATAATGCCGGGATGCTGCGCTATACCTCCGGTGGTAATTTTAAAATTCCGATGGTAATCCGCGGTCCAGGCGGTGTTGGTAAGCAATTAGGTGCAGAACATTCTCAACGCCTAGAAGCTTACTTTCAAGCTGTACCGGGTTTAAAAATTGTTGCCTGCTCTACCCCTTACAATGCCAAAGGGCTGCTAAAATCAGCCATCCGTGATGATAATCCAGTGTTATTCTTTGAACACGTACTACTGTACAACCTGAAAGAAAATTTACCATCACAAGAGTATCTTCTACCATTGGATAAAGCTGAAGTGGTGCGCTCTGGAAAGGATGTTACTATCCTTACCTATTCACGGATGCGACACCATGTTATGCAAGCGGTGAAAACTTTGGAAAAACAAGGTTACGATCCAGAGGTAATTGATTTAATTTCCCTCAAGCCCTTAGATTTTGAAACTATTGGCACCTCTATTAGAAAAACCCACAAAGTGATTATTGTGGAAGAGTGTATGCGTACTGGCGGTATTGGAGCAGAATTAACTGCCTCAATTAATGATCGCTTATTTGATGAGTTGGATGCACCAGTGTTAAGGCTATCTTCCCAGGATATTCCCACTCCTTACAATGGCACTTTAGAGCGTTTGACCATTGTTCAACCAGAGCAAATTGTCGAAGCTGTGGAAAAAATGGCGGCTTTAAGGGTTTAAAACCTTGGGGATGTTTAGATCCCCGACTTCTTTGAGAAGTCGGGGATCTGCTAATACTCAGAGGTAGGTAAAATTCATGACACAATCTCTACAAAAACTAAGGAAGGCAATGAATCAAGTTCGTTTAGCCCTAAAAACGCACGGTTATTGATAGATTCTAATAAACTTTGCAACTCGTTAATTCGTCTTCTTACTTGCTGCATAAAGTCTTTTGCAGTTTCAATGGTAGCAATCTCTGTGTTTACCTTCGCTTCGTATTCTCGTGCTTTAGTTAAAGCTTTTTCTCCTTCACCAGCAATCACAAAACCACCAATTAGTACAGCAGGTCCAATAGTAATACCACCCAATACAAGAGAACCAAGTGCCATACCACCACCTCCAGCAGCTAGAGAACCACCACCAAGCCATGCTAGTGTAGCGTTCCAAGCAGCAGCACCACTAAGTCCAGAAATTGCTGCTCCCGTACTTGCTACCCCTACGGAAGTTGCAAGACTCATTGCACCACCATATCCTGCTGTAGCTGCACCAATAGCCTTAGCACCACCTTTGAAAAACTGTTCAGCTTCTAATGCAGCTGTTTTATATTCTTTGATTTGCGGAATTGAAATACCATCAAGTCCCTCTAAAAACTCTTTTTCGCTTTGTTTTGCTTTCATACGATTCCGCTCAATAAAATCAACAAAGCGTCCAATTGTACGCATCATAACCTCTAGCTGAAATTGACCATACTCTTCAGCCAGCTTGTTAGTATCTTCCCAGTATTCTTTTAAGTCTCTAACTGCATCTTCATGACGTTTTTGAGCGCGTTCACCAATTTTCTTTGCCTTATTCATATCCTCAATTCCAGCACCAGCTGCTCCCGCACCTAAAACACCAGCACCGATGGCAATAGCACCCAAAATGAGTGGAATCATAATAAACTCCTGATTTTAATTACTGTTTTATGAACTATCGAGGATAGACTTATTGATATATTTCCCTGGTCAACGAAAAAAATGGTCACATTTCCAGAAAAAACTCAAAAATTGGTACTTTTACCATATTTGTTAAAATTTTATAAATGAGCTTAATCAAAAAGGCAGCCAGTCTATGAATATAGTCATTTCTCTCAGCCCAGAAGTTGAAGCGCGACTCCGTAAAAAAGCTGAACAGCAAGGACAAGATGTCAGCATTGTTGCGGCTGAACTACTTGCTAATGTTTTGGAATGGGAAACACAAGATTCACAAGAAGCGATCGCAGGTATTCAGCGTGGGTTAGATGATTTTGAAGCTGGACATTTCCGTTCTTTGGATGAGTTTTTTGAGGAACATAGATGAGGAATAAAATACAAAAATGCCCTACAGTGAATTTACTATCCGCAAAATAAAACAAGCTTTCGATTTAACCACCATAGAAAACGGTAGATTCTTCCCAGAAATTAATCCAATTCAACCTAGTAATACCCTCACTGATTTTTTAGCAGAAAGCCTACCTTTAGCGATCGCGACAGGAAGTGAAAAAGCGCGATCGGAATTAATTATTAGTCCCGTACTTGTAGAAGTCAGAAAAATTCTCCACAGAAAAATTAGCCTTTTCTCTGGTGCCGATTTTACTGTCGATTCAGCTGTTGGACTTAGTGGTGTATGTGATTTTCTCCTCAGCCGTTCACCAGAACAGTTAGAAATTGAAGCCCCGGTTGTAGTAATTGTAGAAGCAAAAAAAGCAGATTTAAATGTGGGAATTGGACAATGTATTGCGGAAATGGTGGCAGCTTTAAAATTTAATGAAATGAATAATCAGCCTATTACTACTGTTTATGGCAGTGTGAGTAATGGAACTGCTTGGAGATTTCTGAAATTAGAGGGGAAAACAGTAACTATTGATTTGACAGATTATCCACTTCCTCCAGTGGAACAAATTTTAGGATTTTTGGTGTGGATGATGCAGTCAGGTTGACACTCTCCTGCCTAAAGGCGAGGAGATTCTTGGTTCAACGAGTCCACTTAAACTAGACCCCTTGCGGTATCTAGCCCAGAGGTGGTTCTCTCCTCAAGCGTTGACTTTCCCCCTGCCCGGGGGTAGTTGGATTGCTCCAAAATTTGTTTGAGTTAAATTCTGTGTCGTCTAGTCTCCATGTAGACGCGAAGCGGCTTCCCGTAGGGTAGATTTTACCTATTCCTGGACAGAAACTAGAACTATGGAATAGAACCCCATATCTTCAATTGTCAAGGTACAGATTGCCGTTAGACAGTTAGGTTTTTATACAGGTTGATTACCGTTCCTGTTTCAAGTATTGTAGCAACAAATGTCACTTAGGGCTAAAGCCCTTAAATAGTTTTCATCCCCGGCTTCAAAGACATTAAACCCTAAAAACGTTTTGTGTTTTTAGGGTTTAATTCCGGGGTTTTCAACTTATTTTCTTATAATACAGAAGCAGGGGAGCAGAGGAGAAGGTGAGTAAATATTAATCTAAAATCTAAAATCTAAAATCCAAAATTGGTTATGATAGCGTTTGTCGCAGTGAATGATGCTATGCAAAGACAGCGAGCGCTATTAGGTTTAATTTTAGTTTTGATAATTGCCTCAGTGACGGTAATTGTCAGCCCCTTTTTCCCTTTGGAGCTAGGGCTGGACTTGAAAGGTGGCTCCCAATTGACAATTCAAGTGAAAACCACGGAGGAAATCACAAAAATCACCCAACGAGAATTAGAAGCGGTGCAGAAGGTGGTGGAAGGTAGGATTAATGCTTCTGGAGTCTCAGAACCATTAATCCAAGCAGTGGGTGAAGACCAAATTTTAGTCCAACTACCTGGTGTGGATAACCCAGAAGAAGCGGAACGCCGACTCAAAGGTACGGCACAGTTGGAATTTCGTCAGCAAAAACCCGATACTGAGGCGAAACTATTTGCCCTGCGGACATTAAGAGCGCAGTTGCAAACTAAACAGCAGGAATTAATCGCCAAGAAGAATGAGGCAAATCCAGAAGAAGTTGCCAAAAATAAAGCAGAATTAGAGAAAAATAAACAAGAAATTAAAGAACTATTTGCCAGTACAGAACCACCCCTAACTGGTAAATTACTCAACGATGCCATTGGCGAACCCACCCAAGGTAGTAACTGGAATGTTGCTCTGCGCTTCAAACCTAAGGGTGGCGACTTATTTGCCAGTTTAACCAAACAACTTGCTGGCACGGGTCGTAGTATTGGTATTTTTCTCGACGATGAATTAATTAGTTCCCCCACCGTAGGACCAGAATTTGCCACCGCAGGAATTACAGGTGGCTCGGCGGTAATTACTGGTAGATTTACAGCCCAGGAAGCACAGGATTTAGGTATCCAGCTTAAAGGTGGTTCCTTACCCCTACCCGTGGAAGTGGTAGAAATCCGTACCGTTGGCGCAACCTTGGGACAAGACAGCATTCAACGCAGTATCTATGCCGCTTTAGGCGGTCTAGTGTTAGTCTTAGTATTCATGATTGTTTACTATCGATTACCGGGAGTAATCGCCAATCTATCCCTAATTATTTACTCCCTATTTACTTTGGCTTGTTTTATGTTGCTGGGCGTTACCCTGACATTACCAGGAATCGCTGGTTTTATTCTCAGTATTGGCATGGCTGTGGATGCCAATGTATTAATATTTGAACGAACACGGGAAGAATTACGTGCAGATAAATCCCTATATCGTTCCGTGGAATCTGGCTTTTACCGCGCCTTTTCCAGTATTTTAGATAGCAATGTCACCACCCTAATCGCCTGTGCTGCCCTATACTTTTTGGGTTATGGTTTAGTCAAAGGCTTTGCTGTCACCTTGGCTGTAGGCGTGGTCATTAGTATGTTTACAGCTATTACCTGTAGTCGCACGTTCATGTTTTTGGCAATAACCCTTCCTAACTTACGGAAAAAAGAACTTTTCTGCCCCAACCTGACCACTTCTAAGCAAACAGATTCTAAGCAAACAGAGGTGGCAAAATGAAACTACATATTAATAAATGGCGATCGCTTTGGTGGAGTGTTTCTGTCACAATTATTCTTGCTGGTATCATCTCTATGGTGATTTCTTGGCAAACCAATGGTTATCCCCTACGCCCCAGTTTGGATTTTGTGGGCGGTACTCGACTGCTGTTGGAACGAGATTGTAGTAATGCTGATAACTGTAATAAACCCATCGATATCAATGTCGTTCGGGATGTAGCCAAAGAGCAGGATTTGGGTGATAGCAGTATCCAAATTATTGCGGATAAGGAAACTGGTAAAGACAATGGGGTATTAATACGCACAAAAACCTTAGATGTAGACAAGCGCACCCAACTGCAAAATGCCCTGAGTGAAAAAATAGGTTCCTTCGATCCGAACAAAAATCAAATTGATACCGTTGGTCCTACCCTAGGAAGACAGCTATTTACAACTGGTACAACAGCCCTAGTTGTTTCTTTTATCTGTATTGTTATTTATCTTGGTATTCGCTTCCAGTGGGATTACTCAGCCTTTGCGATTGTGGCAACTTTCCACGATCTAATTATGACAGTGGGTATTTTCTCCATTTTTGGCTTGTTATTCGCCATGGAAGTCGATAGCCTATTTATCGTCGCTCTATTGACAATTACCGGATTTTCTGTAAATGACACTGTAGTTATTTATGATCGCATCCGAGAGAACGTCAAAACCCATGGGAATGTTTCTTTTAATGAGATTGTCGATGACGCGGTTAACCAAACTCTTGCCCGATCTATCAATACTACCTTAACCACCTTATTAACCTTAGTTGCCATTTTCTTGTTTGGTGGCGAAACCTTAAGAAACTTTGCCTTGGCACTGATTATTGGTTTTACTATGGGTGCTTACTCTAGTATTTTTATTGCCAGCACTCTCTTAGCTTGGTGGCGAGAACGGAAAGGAGAACCGAATATTACCCAGACAGCAGAATCCATTGATGCATCTGTGGATAATTCATAAACTATTTATGAAAACTCCCAGAAAAAATAATCCAATTTCACGAACTCGAACTATACTGGCTTTACTCCCCCTGCTCCCCTGTTCACTCTCCCAGCCATGGATTCACCAGAAAAATTTGACTCGACAAATAACAACATGGCAAGTAGCGATTCTAGCTTTGCTCAACAAGTGCAAAAGCTACATCGTTTGACAGTATATGGCAGATGGCTACTTGTTTGCTTTTTTTGGTTGACCATTGCTCCATTGGCCCTATGGGGTATCAGGGAAGAAATTTTTCTGTGGCGACAATACTTTACTTGGGTTGCACTACGATATACACTTGCCTACCATCCCTTATCTACCCTGGGTTTCGCTATTTGCCTCGGAACAACAACAGCAATTTTAATTTGGCAAAGCCGTAATATCCTCTTTGGAATACCACACAGCGAATTAAAACGCTTAGAACAAAAGGTTTGCCAAATTCGTCAACAAGGACAAAGCCATCCCCTGTGGAAATGGATTTGTTAAATACAGAAATTTAAAATTGAAAACTGTTTATGATGTAAACTAGTCAGACTTGTTTTTTTCAAAAAAACGGTTAACAATAATTTATAAAATCCTGTAACTGGGTTAATTATTTCACCTTCTCCGCTCTCAAGAGACGAAGATTGGATTGACAGAGATCCAAAGAACTGGTGCAATAGCCCACTGAGCCTAATCTTGGTACAAACTGCCAGATGCTTCCCCAGTCTGGTCTATCTTTAAACCGTTTTGTCGCGGTGAAGTAGCGCGCGCGGTCTTGGGGGTCTCCCCCATGAGCGACTGCTGAACCCGAAGGGTGTTGCGTAAAGGCAAGCCATCTTAGATTAGGTGGGCGAGGGGACTTAAAACAGGTTTGCTAGTTCCTGGGATTATCTCCATTTAAAAACTAGTCCCACCTCAAGGATGTTAAAACACCCTTTGGTTTTTCCTCCGTGGTCACTAGACACAGGGTTTCCAAACCCATCAAGGAGTTTTCGATGAATAATGCTCAGATTTTATTTAGCGATCGCAAATCAGAAATAGACCTAAAACAACTGCGAAAATTATTTAATTTGGCAGCTTTTTGGGCAAAAGACCGTTGTTTAGAGGATCTGAGCATTGCCATTGCTAACAGTAACCCCGTAATTGGAGTCTGGGATGGACAACAACTGATTGGCTTTGCCAGAGCTACTTCCGATGGTATTTATCGTGCCACTATTTGGGATGTTGTAATTCACCCAGAGTATCAAGGTAGTGGATTAGGTAGTAAATTAGTGGAAACGGTTTTAAGCCATCCCTGTGTACATCGGGTAGAACGAGTCTACCTAATGACGACTCACCAGCAGCGATTTTATCAACGCATTGGTTTTCAACAAAATTCTACCAGCACCATGGTTTTGTACAACCAATCTAACTTAGGTTCTCTGAACGTTGGAGAAATTAATCTTCAGGAAACCCTTGGGGGATAGAAATTTGTAATCTGGTAAATTCATCAGCTTTATCTGTTATGGGATAAGGCATAATGTCTAGCCCACCCCCCATAACAGATAAAATAGTATGACTCATTAATAGTCTCATTCCCGGTGAAATTTCTGATTCTTGGGATATATCAGGGGTAGTTATGGCTGTGTCATCAAGCAAATTGATGGGTTCGCTGCTAGGAATACTATCTTTGGGAACATCTAGCCAGATATAAACCACATTTCTGTCACTATTAACTTGGGTAGAGATATTAATGCTTCCTTCTTCCATGTTCAGGAGGGAAACATCTACCAAATTCACCAATACTTGTTGTAACCAATGAGAATCAGCCAAAACAGAAGTGTCTGTGTTTGGAAGTATCACCTGTAAGGGATAGTTACGATTTTCTGCCAGCATATAGATGATTTGATGAACATCTTCTAATAGCTGAGTCAGAGGTAGAGACTGGATATTTAATTCATTAGTACCATGCTCTGTTCTGGCAATAAGGAGAATTTCATCAATTAACTTTAATAACTTTAATGTTCTCTCGTGAGCTTGATTAATGAATTCTCGCTCTTCCTCCGGGTTATCGCATAAATCTGACAAAATTAATTGATGCAAGTTGATCAATCCATTCAGAGGGGAACGCAGCACATGGGTAATCCTAGCCAAAAATCCTGACTTGAATTGGCTCATTTCCCTGGCCATTTGATAAGCCAGTTGGGTATGCTGCATCTGCTCCATTAATTTTGATTCATGGTTCCTATCCACGGATAGTTCTGAAGATGAACTTGCAATACCCTTAGAGGTTCCAATCATCCGCTGACAAATTATCCCTATTATTATTCCTGCTCCTAGATGTACCCAATTACTCCAATTCATATATTTGATAATTATCAACTTATTAATCGACCATCAAGGGGTAAAGTAAAGTTCCAAATTTGCTTATTGCTCAGAACTTATACTTACCAACCAAATATGTATACAGATTATTAATTTCAGTACCATAAATGTATGATAATTACTATTTACACTCAGTATAAGCTTCATGCTTATTCCCAAATATTTAAATAAAATATTGCTTTAGGTAAATTAGTAATATTTGTAATGTGATAATTATAACTTTATTTTCCCTTGTCGTAAAATCTGCCAATTTTTATCTTTCCATTGGGCAACAGTAGAAGCCAAACCACTACCCTGGAACTCCCGATCTCCTGCCATCGCCTTGAAAACAAGAACTTGAGGAAAAGTATCAGCAATTTCCGCCATAGTTTGTAAAGCTGCTTGCCCCGATAAATTAGCACTGGTAGTTGCCAGAGGTCCTGTTTGTGCCAAAATTTGTTGAGCGATCGCACAATCAGGAACGCGAATACCAATGGTAATAGGGTTGATTGGATTCATCACTGTAGGCACTCGTTCTGAAGCTGGTAATACTAAAGTTAGTGCCCCAGGCCAGTATTTCTGTGCTACTTGCTGCCAAATTACATATTCTTCATCACTTCCCCGGACAAAAGACCACAGATCCTTAGCACTAGCAGCCATCAGTATTAAGGGTTTATCTTGACTGCGCTGCTTGGCAGCAAAAATTAACCCTGCTTGTTCCGGTAAACTAGCCAAGGCAGGAACAGTATCTGTAGGGAAACTAACTAACTTACCAGCGCGCGCGCCAGCGACTAATTCAGCAATACTAACTAGGGTCATGGAGTGGGGGAGTGGGGGAGTGGGGGAGTTCGGAGTTCGGAGTTCGGAGTTCGGAGTTAGAATTCTTCCCTCTTTCCCTCCTTTCATCTTTCACTCCTTCCCAACTTGGGCAATGGCAAAACGTTCAATTCCCTCTAAGTCGGGATGAATTTGAATATTATAGTAGCTTCCTTGATTTTCTAATAATTCTCTTACTATTTCAGCTTGTCCAGCCATCATTTCAATCAGCCATAAGCCACCCAAACGTAAATAGGTGGGAGAAAGATTAATTAAATGGCGAATACAATCTAAACCAGATTCCCCACCATCTAAAGCCATATGAGGTTCGTGCTTGATTACCTCAGCTTGTAGCTCTGGGAGAATACCACTAGGAATGTAGGGTGGATTAGATACCATGCCACTAAACTGCCCTTTGAGAAAGTCTAAAGGCTGCCACCAATAACCCTGGTAAAAATGAATACGTTCTGTTAATCCGTAATTATCCGCATTTTTTCGGGCGATCGCCAAAGCATCAGCAGAGCGATCGACAGCATGAATAGTAGCCTTGGGAAAGGCATCTGCCAGTCCCAAGGCGATGGCACCACTACCCGTACCTAGGTCAACCCAATGTCCTCGATCTAGCTGTAAACTCTCCCCGACTGCTTGGACAGCTGTCACCACTAAATCAATTAAACACTCAGTTTCTGGTCTGGGAATTAACACCGCACTAGAAACCACAAGATTAAATTGTCGCCAGGGAGTAATTCCTGTAATGTACTGTACCGGCAAACGTTCATCTAATCGTCTGCGCCACAGTACCTCTAATTCTTCTAAGGGTAACTGCAACTCAATTTGCGACCAATCTTTAAAAGATTGCAAACTGATTGCTAAACGGTCTAAACCAGCGACTTCTTGCAATAACCAGTCAACTTCGTAGGATGAAACATCAGCAGCGAGTGCTGCTTGAATAGCTTGATTTCGCCACTGCCAAAGTTGTAAACCAGAAACTAACGATTTTTTTTCTGCCATTCCTTAACGCTTGGGCTTTGGAGACTGGGCACTACTACTTCTTTGCAACTGATTAATATATTGCAAACTATCGGAAGGTGCGACTAAAACAACGTTATTCAACCACTTATCATTTTTCTTACGTAACACAGCGATCACGCCATCAATATCCCCAACCTCTACTTTGGCTTTGGGATACTGCTTTTTCACTCGTTGTAATAACCCTTGGGCATCTTTTTTGCTAAAGTACAGTGGAATTATCTCTTTATTATCAGACTTACGCTTCACAGATACATAGCCTTTCCCTTCTGCACTAATCATAAACAAAGGCACACTGACAAATTTGTCAATTTTTCTCCCTTGCTGTTTTAGCAAAGCTATTGCCCCTCGAACCTCTTCTTGTCCAGGCTGAAAAGCAAATTTGAGGCTATTTGGATCTTTGGCATTTTCACGAAATTTTTTGTAAATATCCCCTAATCCCACAGCTGTGACCCGTAGTTCTTTTATCATTGCTGCCATTTTTGGATCTTGGGTTTTTTGTTTCCGCAACTGATCTATAAAAGCCTGAGCTTCTCGACCATTCATAAACACCTGAGTAAAAGGAGCACCTTGTTTGCCATCTTTGCCTGGTAAACGACGAGTCAATGGCAAACCCTTATTATTAGTAATCAAAAAACATGGTGTATCATTCAATTTTTTGATTACTTCTGCTTCTGACAATGCTAGCACTGGGGTGCTGATGATCGAGACTGGTGCTAATAGAGTTGCTGTCGCTAAACCTAATGTTGTACCCCAGCGAACAAATGATTTCATGACTGCTCCTAGCATTAATATTTTTATCAAGTCAGACAAATTATCAGATTTTAGATGTGTACGGAACTAACTAATTGTAGTTATTGTATGGTTTTCAGCAATTTGTATTGTTGTTTTTGATTCATTATCGCCTTGCTGTCAAATATGAAGTTCTATTAGATGCTGAAATTTATTAATCCATAATCTATTTTGACTTCAGGTTTGATTCCCTTGTAGGCATTTTGCCACAACTACACTCCTAACCTATCCATGTGCCCTGCATATAATCCAGGGCGAACAATGCCATTTTATTCTCTTTTTACATGATGAATGACTTTATCAAAGACTAAACTGTTCCATTTTCTACTCCTGATTTATAGTATAGTCATATACTACGTATATTTGTATTTATTGGTAGGCAAAAATTTTCAATGCTTATTTCAGTAGGGATACAGTGGTAATATACAAAAAGTTAAAATATTTTAATCAACGAATAAAGGTGATTTTAGATACATTCAAAATGAGTTTATTTACTTGATTTATCTTGCTCAACAGTCTTTTCCAGCTTTAATATTTTTTTCTTATGGTACCGATAATAGGGAGCATCCCCATGTTTGAAAAATATGCGGTAATAGGAGCTGTAAATCTCCCTTTACATATAAACTAGGCTTTATGTCCGCACTATAAACTGAAACATTAAACCGAAATATTTAGGATGCCCCCAATAATAAGCCCTAGATATTTTTAATATATCTAGGGCTATAAAAATATATCGGGATGACAGGATTTGAACCTGCGGCATCCTGCTCCCAAAGCAGGCGCGCTACCAAGCTGCGCTACATCCCGTAGTCAAAAAGTGCAGAATCGTGATCGCACCCAAAGTCTAGGAAACTGGATGATTATATTTGGCTAGATGGCTAGATAGATAATTGAAAACAATTTTCACTAACTAACTCACCAATCCTTTATTTCCAGCACTGCCACCTATTATATCACAATAGAACCAATTGTGTTCATAATTCTAAATAACTGAATATATAGTCAGTTATTTTTTGGCACAAGTAGTTGCTCAATGTGGATACCAAAACATTCCCTTAATTCCTTCAGGATCTGGCATAAAACCTAAATTTCTATAAAATTCAACAACATGAGGGTCTGCAAACAGGGTTACATTACTAATTTCTTCACTCCTCAGTTGTTTGAGAACATATTTCATCAACGCCTTACCTAATCCTTTGCTTTGAAATTCTGGATGAACGACCACATCCCATATGGTGGCATTGAAGGCGTGATCTGATGTCGCACGGGCAAAACCGATAAGTCGTTTTTGAGTACCCCGTACTTGCCACATGGAAGCGACTAAAAAACTATGCTCAATAGCTTTTTTAACTTTGCGTAGGGGGCGACGAGACCAACCAACAGCATCGCATAGTTCTTCTAACTCATACAAATCTATCTCTCGCTCCGTACTAAAGACGATACGAGTACTAACTTTACTATTGGCTGTGACATCCACTTTCTGTTCTTCAAAGAATGTATTTTTAGTGGTAGCCGCAGCTTCGGGGTTACTAAACCAAGCTTTCCAAAAACCCATGCCAATGTGGTTCGGGTAGTATAACTGAATCAGTTTCTGTTGAAAGAGTATGAAACAACATCTTACTGAGCTATCTATACTGTTTTTTTCTGACACAAGAATAAATTCTTGTGATGAAAATTTCAGTGCTAGTGACTCAGTAGTGGGTTGATCTTACATCAATCATCTTCAACTTTAGCACTTTGTTGTAGAAACTAGGAGAAATTCAGCAAACATCTCAAATTTAATCATGAATTATCAATAACATTGAGGTAGATAGGCATAATTAAATGTTAGATTGAACCTCACTCCGATCTCTTTTCCTAGCTAACACCGAAGCCATTCAGTGTCTTGTCTAGGTAAGGGAAAAGTTACAGTTAGGGGGTGAGGTTTTATCATCTTGGCGAGAAGACCCCAAGTGAAGCACGAGCAAAACTTAGGGATGATAGCCAAGGCAGGATCTTTACTACACAACAAGAAACTGAAAAAATAGTGGTACCCAAACCGCTAGCAGGGTGAGAAGATTAGCCGTGGACGACGAACTGCTCAAAGCGGAGTTGAAAAGGCACTTAGCCCACATTGAATGGAAGGCAAGTACCTGTAGTCTTCATAACAGCATCCTAAATAAAACAAAAACAGAATTCTTTGAGTACTGCAGGAAGTACGAGGCTGACTACCTCCCGTATCGCTATGGTGATTGACAAAGCAATCGAGTAGAGTGTCAATGTGTATTTTCAACCGAATACATACTCTCACACTCACCTTCAGTGTTCTCACTTTTCCATGTCAACTCTTAATTTTGATTTAATAGATTGTTCACTAGGGCGTATTTTTAAACCCCTAAAACCTGCACTTCGTGCCCTTTTGCCAACAGGCTATGGACACCGAAGGCGACTGCTTGTAGAGTAGCCCACAGGCTACACCATCAAAGCCCTGTCTACGCAGGCTCAAAGCCTTCATTTTCCTTAGTCCGCAAGGTGTTTACCCTAGGGAAAGCCCTTTGGGTTGCACTACTTGCTTGATGCCGGAAAACCCGTCCACCGCAGTGGCCTATTGTTCCGCGTCTAAGGTACGTGTAGCCGCACCCTTTTAGGGATACTATTGGCGAATAGTAGGTTTGACCCCTCACTAGGCTAAAAGTTAGGGATTATTGGAATAATTTGGACTTGGTTTTTCCCTACTCCCCTGCTCGGGTGCCCACTGCGACCAAAGAGGGTGATACCCCTAAATGACCAACAATATCCTTGAGGGTGACGGCGAGTTTGAAAACAGACTTAGTCTTACCTCTCCCCTAAACAATGACTTCTGGTTTAAAATCTTCAACATTGGAACTTTTAAAGCGGTTTAATCGCTCGTTCCCCCAATTTTATGAGCAATTTGTCAGCAGTGAAATTCAACTGCAAAATTTGCGTCTGGCTTACCGTCTTTACAAACTTCAACAGGCTGTAATTGAGTTTAAACCGGAAGGTACTAAAAGTGCTTTACACTTTGCTTACCGTAATCAGTCTTTCCTGTTGAGCGATGTTTTTGGAGTACTGGCAGCTTATGGTTTGACTATCCATAGTCTCAGCTTATATGGTCAAATCCGCCCACCAATGTTAGTTTTTGTCAAATTGGTAATTTCTCGCAGTGGTAAGGCATTGACGGAGAAAACTGCGGAGAATGTCTGTCGTGCCATTCGTGAAGCTTTGGGGGGAAGTTTTGAAGTCGAAGAAATGCTGGCGGTAGAATTTAATCTGGATTCGGGCTTAGAGCAGATAGAAACTGAATTTTACGTAGATCCGGTTTTTCACTTACCAGCTTTAGTAATTGAGGCAGATAATCAGCCTGGATTGTTTTACAAAGTCATGTACGCTGTTTGGCAGGAAGATCTTTTGGTTGTCAATGCTAATTTATTGGTTTGGAGAGGGCGTACCCGTTTAATTCTTTACTTATTGGGACCCAATGAAAGTTTAATTCCTGAGTATCTGGGTCATAAAATAGCTGAAGGAGTACGACAAAGGTTGAAAAGTTAGGGAACATGGTACAAAGTTATCAACTAACAACTTAAAATTTCTCATTCTCACCTCTCAATTTTGAATTCCTGTCTCTTCAGTTGTATAGCTCCTAAAGGGTAGGATAGAAGTATGGCAAGCATAGAAATATTGGGCATTCCCCACGCATACGACCTGACAACTCCCACTTCTTACCCCCTGACTTTGGTGTTTATCCACGGTTGGCTCAATAGCCGTAGATACTGGGAACCTGTGATTTCTCGATTGTCAGAAAGTTTCCAGTGCTTATCTTACGATTTGCGCGGTTTTGGTCAATCTCAGTCTCAATTAAAAACTGATTTTAGTCGCAAACCAGCTGATTTGCGGCTAAGCACCAGTTATGATGCTATGGCTATGGTTGCTCATCCTTTTAGTTCTCCCTACACACCGGCTAATTATGCCTGTGATTTAAAAGTTTTGTTACACCAATTGGATATTGATAATGCTTGGTTAATTGGTCATTCTTTGGGAGGGACTATCGCCCTGTGGACGGCTGCTGAAATTCCGGAGTTCATTCATGGTGTGATTTGTGTAAATTCTGGGGGTGGTATTTATCTCAAGGAAGCTTTTGAGCAGTTTCGCACGGCAGGACAGCGGTTTTTGCAAATTCGTCCTCGTTGGTTGTCACAAGTACCTTTAATTGATTTGCTATTTGTGAAAAATAGCGTAGCTCGCCCTTTAGAACGTCATTGGGCACGTCAACGGGTAATTGATTTTGTAGTTGCTGATCCCGAAGCAGCTTTAGGAACTTTATTAGATTCAACCACAGAAGAACAAATTAACCATTTACCCCAATTAGTTTCTCAATTAAAGCAACCTGTATATTTCTTGGCAGGTGCCAATGATAAGGTTATGGAACCCAAGTATGTTCGTCATTTAGCCAGTTTTCATCCTTTATTTGATTACAGTGGTGATAATGCGATCGAAATTCCTGATTGCGGTCATTTGGCGATGTTAGAACAGCCAGATGCTGTTGCTAATCATATTCGTTCTCTGGTGAATCAGCATGAATTAGAAGTGAAGGAGAGAAGAAGTGTGCTTCCCGAAGGGTAGGAGGGAAGGAGTGAAGGAGGGAAGGAGTATAGTAATTTTGACTTTTGACTTCCGCGCAGCGGTACTAGTGCTGATACAGTTCCATTACCCGATTTAAGGTGAGGCGAGAATGTACACCTAAGTTCAAGGGGGATGTGTGTCCTTGATGAAAATGTTCAACGGCTGCACAACCAATCATGGCGGCGTTATCCGTACAAAATTTAAGGGGGGGAAAGAGAACCCGTAAATTATGACTAGATGCTGCTGTTTGTAGATGTATCCTTAAGGCACTGTTAGCAGCTACACCACCACCCACAGCTATTGTCTCTAATCCATAATCTAAGGCACAGGCGATCGCTCTTTTTGTCAGTGCCCTAGCTACGGTATCCTGAAAACTAGCCGCAATATCTTTTACCGGCAAAGTATTATTTTTTACCTCCAACTTCTGTACCAATCGTAATACCGCTGTTTTTAATCCACTAAAACTTGCGTCATAGGGATGAAATCCGCCGTTGGGTAAAGAAATTTTTCCTTCAGGTAAAGCGAAGGCTTTGGTATTTCCCTCTTGTGCTAGTTTGTCAATTATCGGTCCCCCTGGATAGCCCAGTTGCAACAGCCGCGCGACTTTGTCAAAGGCTTCTCCAGCAGCATCATCACGGGTTTGCCCTAAAGTTTCATATTCACCATATTTTTTGACTTGAATTAAGCTGGTATGCCCCCCAGAAACCAATAAACTGAGGAAAGGTGGCTCTAAGGTCGTTTCGCTCAAATAGGTGGCGTAAATGTGACCTTCCAGGTGATGTACTCCCAAAAATGGCTTGTTGTGCACCATTGCTAAGGTTTTTGCCGCAGTTGTACCCACTAACAGAGCACCCACCAAACCAGGAGCACAAGTAGCTGCGATCGCATCTATTTCTCCCCAATCTAATTTTGCCTCTGACAAAGCTTGGGCGATCGCTGGATTGATTGTTTCTAAATGTTGGCGGGATGCTACCTCTGGCACCACCCCCCCATAACGCTGATGGATTAAGATTTGTGAAGCCACTATATTGCTACAAACTTGACGATTCTTTACAATCGCCACAGCAGTCTCATCACAGCTAGTTTCAATTGCTAATACGGTTGCCATTACAAGATTAATGCGACATTTTAAATTAGAACTTGTTTGAGAAGCTTTAACTTTTATTTACTTAAACTTTACTGGTTTACCTGGCAAGAGTATGATGGCTTGGAAGTTATATTAATGAAAAGCTGTACAAGCCGCTTCTTTCTTGTACAAAAAACTTTTTGTTTCGTAATACAAGGAAACAATTTCATGCGTCGATTGTTTGCTGTTATTTTAGCAATTTGTCTCTGGTTTAATTTTGCCCCTCCGGCACAGGCTTTAGGGGCTGAACTTGTACCCTGTAGTGAATCTCCTGCTTTTCAGCAGCGTGCCACTACTGCCCGTAACACCACCACAGACCCCGAGTCTGGGAAAAAGCGTTTTGAGCGTTATTCCCAGGCTCTGTGTGGACCAGAAGGACTACCACACTTAATAGTTGATGGTCGCTGGGAGCGTGCAGGTGACTTTATGATTCCTGGTTTGATGTTTCTCTACATCGCTGGTTGGATTGGTTGGGTAGGTCGTGCTTACCTAATTGCCATCAGAAAGGGTAGTGATGCTGAACAGAAGGAAATCCAAATTGATACCGGTTTGGCACTGCCCATTATGTTCTCTGGTTTTGCATGGCCTGCTGCTGCTATTAAGGAATTCCTTTCTGGAGAGCTAACGGCCAAAGATTCGGAAATTAATGTTTCCCCACGCTAATCGACTTTTGTACACTCACTGGTTTTGGAGATTAATTCATGGACAAGCAAGGCGCTTTTGTTAAGTTTCTTTGCACCGCACCAGTAATCACTACCATTTGGATGTTTATCACCGCTGGTATTTTGATTGAATTTAATCGCTTTTTCCCAGATTTACTTTTCCACCCACTGTAAATCGGGAAAAACAATTTGAGAATATTGATTGAATCAAGATGCTGCTAGAAATGGGTAGGTAAAATTAAACCCTATTAGCTACCTATGAAAGCTGTAGTATCTTTGAATTGGGCAATAACAATATGCCTTAAAACTCGTGGTGCTGCCATCAGCATCCGAGTTTTTTACCTTCAAATCAAAAACAAGAATTTAATTAATAATTTTTAAAATTAGTGATTATAAAATCAATGTGGCGACAATTATTATTATTATGAAATAATGCTGATACTTTATTGAGAGGCAATACAAAATATGGTGCAAGTAAATGCATCCAACGACCTAACCAGCGATCCCAGAAACCGGGAAGTAATTTCCGCAGCAGGACGAGACCCCCAAATAGGTAACCTGGAAACTCCAGTTAATGCGTCTCCCCTGACCAAGTGGTTTATTAGTAATTTACCTGCCTATCGCCCTGGTTTAACACCATTCAGAAGGGGTTTAGAAGTTGGCATGGCTCACGGTTACTTTATTTATGGTCCATTTTTGTTATTAGGTCCTTTACGCAATGCTCCTAATGCGAGCTTGGCTGGTTTATTAGAAGCTGTCGGCTTGATAATTCTGCTCACAGGAGCTTTATCTTTATATGCCAATAGTAACCCATATAAACCCCATCCTAATGTAACTGTAGATAATCCACCTATGGATGCTTTTAATTCCAAAGAAAGCTGGAATAATTTTGCCAGTGCTTTTTTGATTGGTGGTATTGGTGGCGCGGTTACAGCCTTCTTCTTATGCAGCAATTTGGGGCTGATTAAAGGTCTAATTGGCTAGTCACTTACAGTTTTACCATTGAAAATAATTGTGGGTTAGGTATTTTATTTATAGTATCTAACAAACAATTAACACAAAGGAGATCGGGGTTTGTAATCCTGTTTCCTTTGTGTATTTTTATCTGCCTAATAAAATTGAGTTAGGTAGTATTACCATCTGATGCCTCAAATAAGGCTATTTCAATGGCATGTAGGGCAGAATCTAAATCATCATTGACGATTTGTAAATCAAATTCATCTGCCGCCTGAATTTCTGCCTGAGCGCGTAACAAACGGCGAGCAATCGCAGCTTCAGAATCCTGTTTACGACCGCGTAATCTGTTTTCTAGCTCATCTAAAGATGGTGGCAGTATAAAAACGCTCAACACTTGTGGAAAGGCTTGACGGATTTGCCTAGCTCCTTCCACCTCAATTTCTAACACCACCGACTTGCCAAGATTAATCTTATTGATTACAGCTTGACGGGGGGTACCATAGCAGTTACCAGCAAATTCTGCCCATTCTAAAAATTCTGACTGCGCTACCAATTGGTCAAATTTGCTACGGTCGATAAAGTAGTAATCCTTTCCATCAACTTCTCCTGGACGGGGAGAGCGAGTCGTCGCTGACACTGAATAATACAATTCTGGATGTCGCTGGAGTAGTGATCGCATTAAAGTCCCCTTACCAACACCACTAGGCCCGGTGAAGACAATCAGTCTTCCAGGAGACAGAACTTTTTCAGTAGTAGCACCACTATGGCTAGATAAAGCTTGTATCATCCACTCAACCTGTAAATCACAATCAATCAGAAGTTATCCCTTAGTTTTTTGCAGGAGGCAGAAGCCTTGGTTATCCTCAGGAATTGTAGCTAGGGCTTGCAGCAAAAAGTCATGATTGTGGGGGTAGGGAATAGGGAACAGTTTCAACCCTATTATTGACAATTTTTTGGAGTCCAAAAAACTGTCACGACTCGCGCTACCCAGAGCGACTGTCATTGTCGCGGGGCGGCTCGTCAATGCAAGGTTTTTAAACTTCAGAACCCTATTTCCTTAGACTTTCTCCGCAGAAAACAGCCTAAAAGCATTGATCAATCAATATTTTCTATTTATTCAGCAGACCCTAGCTAGATTAATAAATAACTCTGATATTCAGATATTACTGTGGATAGAGAGAAAATAAAGCAGTTGTATCAACTAAATCATAAATTATCTGCCCTAGGGACTGTTTTCAAACTATCGTGTAGGTTGGGTAGAACGGAGTGTAGACGCGACAGCAGCTTTGGCAGAGTCACCCAACAAATCGAACGAAGAATGTTGGGTTTAGTTCCTCAAACGCCACTGACTATAACGGAGGGAACCTCCGCAACGGAGTGGCTCCCCAACCTACAATTTATGCTAATTTTGGGTTTGAAAACACGCCCTAGTATTGCAATAAATGGTTAATTATCTACGGCATGGTGTTCACGGGCAATGACAAAACGGTTTGCGACTGTTTCCGGTTGAATTGCTGAGAGAACTACATGACTGGAATCGGTAATAATTACAGCCCGAGTCCGACGACCATAAGTTGCATCGATCAGCTGACCTTTCTCTCGTGCATCAGTGATGATGCGTTTAATCGGTGCTGACTCTGGACTGACAATGGCAACTACTCGGTTGGCAGATACTATGTTGCCGAAACCGATGTTGATTAGCTGAATGTCCATAAAAAACTGATGCCCAACGCGGTGTGAGATAGGTAAAAACGCGACTAGTCGCGTTTTTGTTCTGTAAAGAACTATCTTCCCATGTTATCCCTAAAAAATTGGAGTTACAACGATTTAACTAACGTTAGTAGTAGTTTTGAATCATAACTGCTGTTTTATAACTAATTATCAAGGCTGTGGACAAAAAATCTATCTGGAGATATAGCTTTTTTTATCTGATATGAATTATGTAAATGATTAAGATAAGTTAAGAAGCTAATACTTATTATAAGTCCTGTCAAGAGATAAATTATCCAATTTCTGGACTCGACCTACTTTTTCTGATCTCCTCATTTCAGGGTAAGGGGGCAGAGGTTATTTTTTGATATGAGCTTTTGTTACGGCTTGCCATTTTTGTCGTAGTCCCTTGAAATCAACTGTTTGACCGCCATAGCGCCATTTTACATATGCTTGACAAATTTCATTAATGACTTCAGCAGTGTGGGCTGTATGATGCTGGAAGGATGAACTAGCATATTCTAAAGGTGTTTGTGAAGGATGCTTACCCAAACCTCTAGCACTTGTCCATTGCAGCATCTGTTGATAAATACTTTCCATTGGTGGTAACTTTCTCAAAGCTAGGCGATAGCGCCAATTTTTCCACTGTTCCCAACCTAACCAGCCGCAAAAAGCCGTGGCGGTAGCTACAGTTAAACCGGCAATTGTGCCAAACCATCCTCGAGAAAATAAGCCTAAGAACCAGGATACAGCCCGGATAATCCAACCGAATAGATTCCCAAACACGTAATTTAATAAACCTGTAACCGGAGAAGGTAGCCAACCAGCAATCCATTGCCAAAATTGGCGAAGAACGCTAAATGTTTGGGTTTCTTCTATGGAAGGTGGGATTAAAGGATGCTTGGGAATGGGATCAAATGTAAACCAACCATATTTGGGAAAATACACTTCCGTCATGGCGTAAGCATCAGTGTTACGGACAATATACATCCCAGTAAAAGGATTAAACTGCCCAGGAGCAAAACCTGCTACTAGCCTTGCAGGAATACCGATAGAACGCAGCATGATTGTTAATGTGGTGGAAAAGTGGTCTGGATATCCACCTTTTTGCTTGAATAGAAATGTTTCTACTAAGTCATCCTTTTCCCCTAGGTGAGGTAAATCTAAGGGATTTTCAGGGAGAGAGTAGTTTTGTTTGAGATACTGGGCTAAATACAGAACCTTTTCGTAGGTCGAGTCTAGATTTTTCTCTGATTTACCTACCCGTTGTTGGTTATAGTTAGCGAGGATTTCTTCAGTTTTTTGCTTAACTTTAGTTTTAATTGCTTCTGGTACTTGTAAATAGTAATTTTTAATACTCTTGGGATATTCGTTAGAAGCTTTCCCTAACAAACTGCGATCGCGGTAAGGGACTTCTGAGACAACGGTATATGTAAACCCTTCTGACAATCCCACAGGGGAACGCAAGCTACCTTCCTTATCCACCGCAATTACTGGGGCAGGGAAGTATATTTTTTTGGGATAAGACATGGCTGGAATCAGGTTGGGTAAATCTGATACCACTGTGTATGTTTGTACTATTTCTTTGCTTTTGCCAGTAAATAAAGGCAAATTTAGTACTGTTTGATAAGACCAAGGTGGACGCTTGAGACGCTTTACTTCGTCATTGCGAGAAACCTTCCATCCTTTGCCCGTATATTGGTCAAATGCCAGTACTCGCCAGAAACCCTCAGATTGCGATCGCACCCGCATTACCACCTTGGGTTTCATTTCGCCCCGTAGGTTCTGGTTAATCTCCTGATTAAAACCGTAATAAAAGTTATTATCTACCTTGCCTGGTTTGCCGGATTGACCTTGTCCCGTACCCGTACTATCCTGACTACTACCATTATTACCGCGATCGCCATCTTTACCCTGACGGACATAACCGGGATTAATAATCCTCCGTCCTGTAAAATCGCCTTTAATTTCAATGGGGGAACTTACAGGAAAGGTCTGTAATTGATATCCGGGGAAACGGGGTAAAACAGCAAAAATTGCCAGCCCTAAGCCTACGATTAAGCCAAACAACAAAGCATAAGAGGGTAAAGCAGAAAATATTTTTTGACTCTTACCCTGTTTTTGTTTGCCCTTGACCTTCTCCAAACCCAATCGGGAGCGATAGTCTAAAACTAAGGTAGGGATGGCAATCCCTAAAAAGAACAACAGTGCTGGGGCAAAAGCTAAAGTTTGGCTGAGGGTAGCCGCAACCCCAATCAAAATTAAACCAATGACAATGGAATACCCCAAATCCTTACGACGGGGCATATCAAAACTATGTAACACCTGGAGCTGAATTAACAACTGAGCTAATGCTAGCCGTGTATCATTTAGCTCTCCAATCATTCGCCCAAAGAACGCACCCAGTGCAATTAACATTCCAATGGCGATACAAAACTTTGCCGGAATATTGCGATGGCGACGGCTATAATAACTCCAACTTGAACCCGCCAAACTTAACGGCACTGCCCACAGACTTAACTGCGTCTCAGCAGCAATATCTGTCGCCACAATACCTACAATTACCAAAGCTAGGACTAAAGCCCGTAAAGCAATGGAGTTTTCTATTTCTGTTAGAGATGATGATAATTTATGCTCTCGCCAATGAACACCTAAAGGTAGATGCCAACGCCGTTTCATCCTGGAGAATTTTAACATTTTGATGAGAAAGCAGCAGATTGGTATGTAAAAAACGATTATGTAGACGCTAAAGACAAGGAGTAATACAGAAAAATCACTGATGCTGCTCGTATCAATAAATTCATCTTTCTGTAGACGCCCTAATGACCGCTTTTATAACCAGAATAAACTTCAAACCCAGGATCGTCATCTGCAAAAACACGGCGTTGACCGACCAAAATGCTAGCAGCCGGAAGTCTTATATGTTAGATGGTCGGTGTAATTGAAAACAATAGTGCTTGTTGCTTGATTCCTTCTAGTTCAATAGCCAAGGTATAGTTTTGCTGACTTTGAGTACAAGATAATTCCACACTCAACAACCCTGGATGAGCAGATTTTGCCATAGCATGGGCATCATCTCCCTGTAACTTGATAATTCCCTTGGTAGGTAACTCAGTTTGTACCGCCAGCTTGGTGAGTTGACCTTGACGCTGCAATTCTACCTGTACAGACAACTCTCCTGCACTGGTAAGCCATTGTCTTTGTACCACTGGATTAGTGGTTGAAACACTCAAATTGAGATTTTCTAACAGCTGTTTTGCCGCTAACAAGGACAATGCCATTTGTTGCCGTGGTTGTAATTGAGAATAATCACTGTCCACATTTGCCATCATTTTCAGGGATTCCGATGAACGAGAAGAAGTACTTCTGAGTACTAATCCTGCTAAATCATTCAGATCCTGGGAATTATCAGGGAATAAGCTCTCCACCGCCTGAACCAACTTTGCCCCTAACGGTAGTGAAGATGCAATTAATCCTTGACACTTTGCCAATAATTCCTGAAAAACCTGATCTGGCATGGAAGTTGGCAAATTTAGTTTGTACTGTTGTGCAGCCCATCCCCAACTTGGAACTAAATTCACTGATGGGTTGTCTACACAATCTGGATATTCTTGTAATTGTGATTCCCACGGAAATAAAGGTGGGTGATTTTCTATTTGGATTTGTAGCCGACGTTTCAAGACGGCTTGGAAACGTTCTTGCACAGTAGGAATTTCTCCTAGTTGAAAGGTTTCGGGTGTTTGCACCGACTCAAAATCGCCAACCATTGGAGTGGCGGCGGTTTCAAGAAGGTTGTCTACCCGGTTAATTTCCTTGTTTACTAGCCCAATATACTCAGAATCATCAGCAACATCTGCTAATAACATATTGAGTAACTGGTATTGCAAGGATTCTGAGTCACTATTCATGAGTAGATGCACTCGATCCGGACATTAAAGAGTTACGAATTTCCCAAGCTTGTTCGAGAATTTTAAACCAGCGTTTTTGTAATTGAGCCATTGATAGCCCTAATGTTTTAGCAATTTTTTCATCTGGTTGTCCTTGTTGTTTCAAATCTAATAGCGATCGTTGGGTATCGTCCAATTTTTCAGTATATATTTGCCATTCTTGGGGGGTCAACCCTAAATTAGTCTTTAAATCGGCTTCTAACCACTCGTGAACCAATTCCCAACGGTGTAATAAAGCAAATCTAATTAAGTGATACTTGAAGCGTTGCTGTAAGTAATCTCGCTGACGAGAAGTTAAACCTAAAATCTTTTCAATTTCCTGGGCTGATAGATCTTGGAGACGTAAGGCAAAATAATCAGCACAATCTGATTGTTGCTTTTCTTCCAGGTAGTCCATTAATTCCGTCACTACCACAGAACGCAAGCTTTCTTCTTGAGGTTCTGGCTCTACTTGGGTAGCCATAGCAGTACGCAACTGCTGTACCGCTGGATCTTCCCAATTGCCATCAGATTCGCCACTGCTGCCCTCTGCTGCCCGTTCTATATCTACACAGGTTTCTGGTGGTTGCTGCTGGGAAAAAGTTTGGGCGCGGAGAATAATCAACTGTTGCTGGCGACCGGGTAGGGGTATACGTCGCTTACCATAACGCTCCGTAAATGCCATATACTCCGATAATTCTAAGAGAGTGCGGGGGCGATAGGTGGCAGGTAATTGACTTTCTCGACGGAAAGCATTTAAAGATTCTAAATAGAAGCCTTGTAAAAAATCTTCAATGATAGTTAGTCGCCCTTGATAGCTCAATTGTCTCTGGGGAGAGTTAATGTAACGGTAGATAATGGCACTAAGAGTACTGTGTAACTCGATTCTGCCACGGTTTGACCCTAATTGATAGTATCTGATGCACTGTTGTAGACGATGTTTGGCTAGAGCCATAGCCGAATTAGCTATATCGCCAGAAGCTTGGATGCGTTTACTTTCATGACAAATCCGTTCGACTTCCGCACTAATCCGACTTGCCACATCTTGGCAATTTTGCTCTGAAGCACTGGTTAATTTTTTAAGCTCCTGGAATAGGAGTTGAAATATCGCCTCCACGCCAATTGATTTTTCTCCCTGAATAGTTGTGGTTGCGGCTAAGTTCATAGTCTCGTTATTAAAAAGACCCTAACATACTTAATGAAAACCTGTGACTACAGGTCTGAGGCTAAGGGTTTTGCGTGTAAGCTAAATACACCTTAAATACACCTTAATCCTGGGATGAGGATTTACCCTGGGTTATTATTCCCCATTGTTGTTTGATTATTTATCTGCCATAACACACAGTTATAGCCAATACTTAGGAGTCGTCTACAAATCATGATGGATATAAATATACAAATTCAATCACTCATTGACAATGCACCCCAAGATGGTATAACCCCACAACTGATAGCAGCAATTGCCCCAGTTCTGAAGGCGATCGCCCAACAGTTACGCCATCACCAATACTACATTCTCCAAAACTTACAAGAGTCTTGGGTTGTAACTACATTAAGTAATCGTACCAATTCAGCACTACAAAAGCGCGTTATTTATGCTTTTCCTAGCTTAAAAGATATTTCAGCTAGCTCATCTGCTGGGCTGGATGCCCAAGTTACTGCCGTACCCATGCCTGTGATTGACATTTTGTTCCAATTGGTAGCATTAGAATCAGTGGATAGTATACTGTTTCTAGAGACACATGGAACAGATGCTGAGACCGTAGAAATACGGCGAACAGAATTACAAAAGAAAATTCAAAGTCAGCTAAAAAAAGCACCTTCTAGTGGTTACATTCCTCCCGATATTGCCTAACGATAATTAGTACAGCTAGTCAGGATTGTATTGTACTGGTATTATTTTAACCTTCTAGTGCAGCGTCATGGAAATAACCAAAAATCTTAAAACAGGCAAGGATTTATCTTTCTCAAAAATTTAAGCAGGAAATAGTAGATAGGCGATCAGCGATCGCTTTCCCTACTGACTGCTGAGGAATGTCAATTATGTTTGACTTTCAAAAGAGCTTTGACCTAGGTACTGTTTTTGTAGACAAGACTTAACAGTTGTAGACAATTGTCAACGTTTTTTCATGTGTTTGATGCATAATTTTTGCTAATATCAATCTGATTCATTCGCGAATAATCTCTTGATTAATATGCAAAAACCAAGCACTAATCGAGAGATCCGCAAATAATTTAATATCTGAAAACGCGGACGGTTCAGCCGTGTAAGCCTACTGAGGGATAACCGCTCCCATGCTCCTGGTGAAGTAGGAAGTAATGTCCGGCAACTCCAGACTTTACAGAGCAGGAATCTCTAATAAAGTCGGCTTAAAACATAACTTGCCAGGTTGATGAGAGTTTGGCGTGATTGGGAAGGCGGAATCACCTCAATATGCTCAACAGCTATTTTGACGTGATGAGTCGCTAATTCCCTCGAACGCTCTATTCCTTGACTATCTTGAATTAAGTTCATTGCCTGTTCTAAATCCCCTTGCTGGGCAAACTCCCTCTCAATCAGCACCTCCAAATAAGGTTGTTCTTCTAAAGCAAATAACACTGGTGCTGTCAGATTCCCACTCTTGAGGTCCGAGCCAGCAGGCTTGCCCAAGGTATCACTAGAACTGGTGAAGTCTAATATGTCATCCACAATTTGGAATGCTAGACCTAAATGACGACCATAACTGTATAAATGTTCGGCGATCTCTGAAGAGACATTACTTAATACCCCCGCAGCTTTGGAACTGTTAGCTATCAGTGAAGCTGTTTTGTAATAACTCTTTTGCGTATAAACATCTAAAGATGTAGTGGTATCGAAGCGGTTTAATCCTTGCTGAATTTCCCCAGCTGCCAGATCCATAATCACTTCTGATAATAATTTCACCACCTCTAAACTATCTAAGTTAGCTAAATACCAGGAAGATTGAGCAAATAAAAAATCTCCCGCTAAGACAGCTATACGGTTGCCAAATAAGCTGTGGACGGTAGGTACGCCACGCCGTATCTCTGATTCATCCACAACATCATCATGGACTAGGCTAGCTGTATGAATCATTTCTGTGATTTCAGCTAAACGTCGATGACGGGGGGTAATATCTTGTTCCTGCATGGTTGCCCGCGATATTAGCAGCACTATGGCAGGTCTAATACGCTTTCCACCGGCTCCAAATAGGTGTTCGGCTGCGGCATAAAGAATTGGATGGCGATTTCCCACTAACTGCTTGAGATTGTCTGCTAGTATCTGCAGGTCTGCTTCCACAGGGGAAAATAGAGATGTGGCTGGGGTCATGGATTGGCGGACTCTGGCTTAGGTTACGAAAGTTTACATATCCTTTACTCATTTTAAGATAACCTAGTGCCAGTGCAAAATTTTCGTTAGAGAATATTGCTGATATGGTGTGATGCAACTAGTCAGCATAGGGATCTGGTGTTCGATCATTTCATCCCTATTTCCAAAAATAATGGGACAAATAGATTATTGTTCGGTGACGTAGCATTGCTACATCACCGATTTTGTGTTGCGATCATTTGTTTGATTGGTATCAGTTAGCCTCTTGCACTTTTGTGCTGCCCTAACATTTATTATTTTTTGTTTTTTGTATTTCTTGATACTGTTTTTCATCCAAAAACATGGTATTAAACATTATGAATCTAGAGATGAAGATACAAAAATTATATGCTTAAATCTGAAAGTTAAATATTTAAAATAGGGGGTTAAATACCTCATTTGTAATTGGGATTTGCTTGTTTGGTTTTGGCAAAGATTTCCGGTGAAAAAATAAAGCCCGCCTTTTTGAATGATGATCAAATACCCCGCCCATGTTTTCAACATGGATCAGGTTTTTGAGGGTTCATGTCCGACAGTGGCTTTGGTGATCGCTTCATTTCTGAAATCAAGTGGCTTTGTCTTAACTTCTCTATGCTCCCCCTTCCCTCATTTTCCCTATCCTGTAAAGGTTTTTAGAAGTCATTTCAGTTATAGTGCTACGTGCTAGGGAACAGGTAATAGGTAACTCTTAACAGCAGTCTGTCAAGCACAGGGGTAGATCCCTCGACTAGTAAAGTGGCTCCCAAATCAACAGACCATTTCAAAAAGGTTACAGTACCTTTAAGCCTTGGGAAAAACCTGTCCAATTTTCATCGGTAGATATTGCCATTGGGAGATACCTATGTTGGTCATAGATTCTACAATATAATTAGTTCAATCTTAAAGATGGTAGTTCGGGCGATCGCGAATAAATCCGACAACTACTGAATCATTTCTTGATTGCTATATTCTTCAGTAGATTTACTCTATTATTCCTACATTCCTCAAGGCAATTATAAATTTAGCTGAAAAATAGGCTTAAAAGTCAACATATTTGTGTTAGGCTAAAATTAAGGGATTTCAATCTTTTTGTGGATATTCACTCCGAAAAAGTCAAAAGCCAATAGGTATTTTTACTTTGACGGCATGGTGAACTTAAATAAATAATCGCCAGTTAAGCCAAAGAATGATTTCTTTGACTGTTACTGGGGTATGCGAACCTCTAGGCTAGAAATTATGCACTACCCGTAGGGGTAGGTTGCTATATTTCTTCGCCGCACCTGAGACTTTGTCTTGTTCATGGTAATGAGAGGTGCGTGCAAAGTTCAGCGGACTAGGTAGATTGCTGAAAACAGGGGCAAGATTTGCTTTTTGCTAATTGAGCATTGTTCTCAGTTATAGTCTGCGAAGACTAAATATTTATGTGGGTCAGAGGGCAATGGCACTCTGGCAGAAAAACCTATATGGGAAAAAGCTATTGAGTATGAATTGAGATAGCTAAAATTTCCCTACTTATTTGATTTTCGTTTGAGACAAGTGCTGGGAGAAAAATGGTTAGCGGAAAGGGACCTATGTTGATATTTATTTTAGCTTCGGGATATTTGTTTGCAGTTTATTTATTATTGGCCATAGCCAAGCGTAGTAGTAAAAGAACTGTAAATTCAAATACGGGATCAGTGAGTGGAAGTGAATCTCAGTTGGATATTTCAGTCAGTCAACAAATGACAGAAGTTATCAATACTCCAGAGTCAATACTCAATACCCAATAGGGAGAGTAGCAGGGAAGGAGTGTAGATGCTCGCTCGGAGAGCGGCTACTTAACAGAAGCCACTTCGTGTCTACGGTGTAGGCTAGGAGTGAGGGGTAGGGGCGCAAGGCTTGCGCCCTGAAGTGATGATTAAAAACTCCAAACTCCAAACTCCAAACTATTTTCAAGAACAGTATGGACTAGTAATAACCCAAGTTGCTAGTCCTTTGTTGCATGAGAAATTGTAGTATTGGCAAGGCTAACCGTCTCTACCATGGGGGTACAACCAAGCCACTGTAGGGAAGATTGGGCGAATTGCTGAGAACAACCACTAACAGCAAAGCGAGTTGGTAATGGCGGGTGGTTATTTTTTAAGCCTAGTAGGTCTAATTCCTGGGCACAAGCAGCTACTACATGAACTGCCGGATCTATGAGTTGGACGTGGGCAGGAAGTAGCGATCGCAATACTGGTGCGAGGTGGGGATAATGGGTACAGCCATATATTAAGGTATCAATTTCTTTTTCTAAGAGTGGTTCTAGGTAGGAACTTGCTATCTGGGTTGTATAAGGATCGTGAATGCGGTTTTGTTCGATGAGGGGGACAAATTCCGGACAACCAACTTGCCACACCTCCACATCGGCAGAGATTTCCTGAATAGCTTGCTTATAAGCATTACTTTTAGCAGTTGCAGGAGTAGCAATTACTCCCACTCGTTTGCCTAGCTGTGCCACTACTTTTGCCCCAGGTAAAATTAAACCGAGAATGGGGATATTATATTCTGTACGCACAGTTTCTAGGGCTAAGGCAGAACTGGTGTTACAAGCCATGATGACCATTTTTACCCCTTGTTTTTGCATCCAGTCGAGGATTTCGCGCACAAACTGTAAAATTTCTGCTTGGGAACGAATGCCATAGGGAAGTCGTGCAGTATCCCCAAAATAGATAATAGATTCATGGGGGAGTTGTTGGTAAAATTGTTTAAGTACAGTCAGACCACCAACTCCGCTATCAAACAGACCAATGGGAGCGCGGTGCGGTTCTTGAGTGTAAAAAGAGGAAAGATTGCCTTCAAAGTTCATAGAAGATGGAAACACAGGCAGATTCTGATTTTAGTTTTTTGATTAAGATACAGGATAAATCGAGCAATTTTATAACTGAATCATAAAATTCTCAATCTAGTGGTTCATCGCATTAGTTTTGATAGTTTATTGTAGTGCGGGCATCTTGCCCGCTTTTTGTCAACAGGGAGCGAGACGCTCCCACTACAATTATTTACCCATCAGAACTAATGGGACAGACCACTAGTGCTTTGTCCCATTAATTTTGATAGTTTATTGTAGTGCGGACCGGAAAGCCCACTTTTTGTCAACAGGGAGCGAGACGCTCCCACTACATTTTTTACCCTTCAGAACTTATGGGACAAAGCACTA
>JASJCJ010000275.1 GCA_030066045.1 Calothrix sp. MO_167.B12 | reverse complement strand
GGTACATGAAGTAGAGCCAGAATCATCCACGTCTGGTGAGGCTAGTTCCTAACCCCGGCAGGTTGTCTAAATATCCACTTTTGGTTTGCTTTTAGTAACTACCGTGCCATTACAGCTAAAGTGTGCGTATAGTTAATCCTAGTACTATACCACATAGAATTTGTTGGTTCGCTTACATCCCCACCTTTCAGAAGGATGGGGAATTACGCGAGAAGGTTAATAATGATTGAGGTTGATACCAGCCTCTTTTGCCATTGCTTGTAAGCCTTTACTTTCCAAAGTTTTGATGGCTTTGGTAGATAATTTTAATTTTACCCAGCGATTACCTTCAGGCCACCAAACACGCTTATTTTGTAAGTTAGCGTGTTGCAAACGCTTGGTACGGCGGTGGGAGTGAGAAAGAGCAAAACCATTATTTGCTTTTTTCCCAGTTAATTGACAGCGACGGGACATAACCACAATCTCCAACTAATTTAAAACGTAATTTCCTATTTTAATCGAATACTGGCGGTTGACCGTTGATGGTTGTTAGTTGATGGTTGTTAGTTGTTAGTTGTTAGTCCTTCACTCCCTCACTCCTTCACTCCCTCACTCCCTCACTCCTTCCCTCCTTCCCCCTTAACCGACAAGTATTGCGAGTAGGGGAACACCAACGTGCTATTTTTGCAAGCGTTGTAATTCACATTGTAAAAACTTACACCATTCTGCGGCTAAGGTAATTTCCGTAAAGGGAATTTGTACTAAATTATCGGATTGGGTAAAGAAAAATTGCAGAGCGATCGCCCGACCTTTTGTTGGTATATTTTCTATATTTATTTCTTTCCCATCAACTAATACAATTACTTGGCTGACATCAAGCAGAGAAAATGTTTGCACATTTACAGGCTCTTTATCTGTGGGTTTACCCCAGGTAATTTTGTCACCTTTTTGACCAATAACAGCCAGAATATCATATTTTGCTCGCTCAAATTGTTCTGCCCAATGGCGATAAGACTCAACCTTTTGATATTCCTTTGCTCCTTGCCAAGCTAGCCAGATAAATACTGCTAATAAGGGCAACCATAAAATACCGCGTTCCATAGGTATGTATCTCTTAAAAGAATGTAGAATTTAGAATTTAGAATGAGCGAATTACGTTTTGCAACGGGGATTTTACCCCGACGCAAAACGCACTGCTTATAGAGGCAGGGAAATTCAACCCCTCAAGGTTGGTTAATTCAATCTCACCACCTCTATCACTCCATCACTCCTTCACTCCTTCACCACGGGGATCTGAGGGAAATTTGGTTGAAACTATATTGCAAATTCAAGCAACATCACTAATTAATAAGTTATCTTAGTGAGCAAAGTAGCTTTCATAATTTGATGAGTTGATATGAGAAAGCTTATATTATTTTGTCTGTTTTTTATCGGTTTGAGTGCAGCCATTTTTGGATTCCTGAATTTTCAGGGATTGGCAGCACAAGGAACATTTGAGACAATTCTGTTGGATTTCCGGGAGGATATTCCCCAGGAGTTGGTTCAACAGGATTTACAAGCGATCGCCAAACAATATAATGTTACACCAAGGCTGGATAACCAATTTTCCGCCAAGGATAATGTGTATATTATCAGAGGCGATCGCGAACGGCTAAAAGACTTACGGAAATCCGAGTTTGCTAAACATACGGAGTTTATCGAACCCAATTACATATACAAAATCCCCAAACAAGAAAATGTTTCCTACAATGGAACATTTACCCCATTTGCGGACAATGCAAGCAGCCCCAATGACCCTTATTACAGCCAGCAATGGAATTTGCATAATATAGGTGTTGAAGGTGCCTGGAGCCAAAATAAGGGCGATGGAGTCACGGTAGCTGTGATTGACACTGGTGTTACCCAAGTCCAGGATTTGGCGGAAACCAAATTTGTCAAAGGCTATGACTTTGTCAACGATAAGGAAGCAGCCGATGATGACAATGGACATGGAACCCACGTTGCTGGTACCGTTGCCCAAGCTACTAATAATAACTATGGTGTAGCAGGGGTGGCTTATGAAGCTAGTATCATGCCTTTGAAGGTATTGAGCGATTATGGTGGTGGTACTATTGCTGACATTGCTGAAGCCATTAGATTTGCCGCCGATAATGGGGCAGATGTGATTAATATGAGCTTGGGTGGTGGCGGCGAAAGTAAGTTAATGAAGGAAGCAATTGAGTATGCCTATAAAAAGGGTGTAGTTATTATTGCTGCTGCTGGTAACGAAAACGAAAATTCCGCCGCTTATCCTGCCCGTTACACCCATGTCATCGGTGTTTCCTCCTTTGGTGCAGATGGAGAAAAAGCGCCCTATTCTAACTACGGTGCAGGTGTAGATATTTCTGCTCCTGGTGGTAGCGAAGCAGGTAAGATTTTACAAGAAACCATCGATCCGGAAACTGGTCAGTCAGTATTGCTTGGTTTACAAGGTACTAGTATGGCATCCCCCCACGTCGCGGGTGTGGCTGCATTGATTAAATCTACTGGCATTAAAGAACCAGATGCAGTTCTTCAAGTTCTGGAAAAATCCGCCAGGGTAGTAGCTGATGATGGTTTAAACTACTATGGTGCTGGTAAACTCAACGCCGAAGAAGCTGTAAAATTAGCATCCCAAGGACAAATCAGCTTCCAAGACTTCTTCCGTTGGTTGCGGGAAAATGGTTATCTCAACCCCCGATTTTGGATTGATGGTGGTGCTTACGCACTGTTACCAAAAATTCTCATGGTTGTCGGTTCCTATTTACTAGCTTGGTTCCTGCGGGTTTACTTCCCCTTTGCCTGGAGTTGGTCCTTATCTAGTGGTTTAATCTTTGGTAGTTCTGGCCTATTCTTCCTCAAAGGATTTTACATCTTTGATTTACCCCAATGGCCTTTCCGGGTATTAGGTAGTTCCATCCCCGAACTAGGTAATGCCATTCAAGGAACAGATGCATTCAACCCCGTATTTGCCAGTGTCCTGATTCCCCTTGGTTTAGTTGCATTGTTATTAGGAAATCAGCAATGGAAAGGATTTGCTATTGGTGCATCCTTGGGTATGGCAGTATGTTTGGCGGTGAGTGCTTTTATAGATCCGGCAGTTTGGGGTTTAGGAAATGGTATTTGGGCACAGATGTTCCTGATGACAAATGCAATTCTTTGTCTTGGTTTAGCTCGTTTAGCTGTTAGGGATGAAGCACAAGTAGCTTAGCAAGAAAAGCTGTTATGCAAGACTGAGAAATTAAATTAATAAATTATTTTACGGTGCTGGCTTAGAGTCATGTACCGTTTTGTTTACAGACTAATCTTTTAGTCATTGAGGCGACAGAAGCAATTAACTTTTTTGTCAGTGTTAACACTATTGTTAATGTATAAATAATATGACATCTTTAAGTGTAGTAATAAATAATTTTAGACACTTGATTTAATATGGGCTTATTTAGTGGTTTGTCTAATCCCCGCCAAGAAAATAGGGTTTCTTTAAGTCCTGCTGAGGCATTTGCAGCTGTTCTTTTAGCTACGGTTGCCGCAGACGGCTATTTGGCAGATGAAGAAATTCAGGTAATGTCTGCATCTTTATCTCGAATGGAATTGTTCCGAAGCTATCCGAATGATGTTATAAGAAGGATATTTGATAAGCTGTGTGGCATTACAAAACGTCAAGGTTCTGATAATTTAATAAAAAATGCGATTGGATCATTACCTAATCACTTACATGATACTGTTTTTGCCGTAGCCGCAGACCTTGTTTTGGCGGATGGTGAAGTAACTGAAGAAGAAGAAAACATTTTAAATTATCTCTACACCAATCTAGATATTCCAGACGACAAGGCACGTAATATTGTTGATGTAATGATTATAAAGAATAAAGGTTAATTCTAAAATTGTATATCTTTTATGCTTTTATCTCGTCCCTTCATGAAATTTTTGGAGGGATTTATTTTACTATCAGGACTTACGCAATTGTCACAATCGGTGATTGGTGCGTGAGGTTATACCAATTTAAAAAACAATGCGACACATGATTGATTGGTAGGGGCGGGGTAACCCCGCCCCTACGAGTGGATACGTTGCAAACATTTTTTGATTCGGTATTATAAGTCTGATGACTACGTATATACTTAGATGAAATAAACCAAACAGAAAATCTGTCCTTGGGATTAAGTTTACTGCAACTGATTGGAATCAAAGCAGAACTGGCTGCTGATAGTGCAAGAAAATTAATTGCACGCACCCGTCAAGAATTAGCAGATGTTAACACCCAAAGAAAATTTATAGAATTAATAGAGACAGTCTTTGTTTACAAGTTTCCACAGTTGAGTAGAGAGGAGATAGAAGCCATGTTTGGATTGAATGAATTGAAACAAACACGGGTTTATCAAGAGGCTAAAGCAGAAGGTGTAGAGGAAGGTCGCCAAGAGGGTTTAGAAGAAGGTCGTCAAGAGGGTTTAGAGGAAGGTAAACTAGCGGCAGTACCTCTGTTGTTAAAAGCGGGAATGACACCTGAAGAAATTGCCGAACAATTAGGTCTTGATTTAGCAGCAGTTCAAAAAGTTGCACAACAACAATAGTTAACAGATGTGACCTAAGAACATCGCTTTTGATGTAAACATTCTATTCATTCTCTTGACATCCCAATGATTTTCCCAGGGTAAAATTAACAATAACGCCCCCAATCATCAACCAGTGTGCGAACCGATAGCCTTTTCTACGAAATCTTCCAAACAGACCCCAGCATCGTCTTTGAACTAATCAATAGACCATCTCCTCGCAACACTACCTATAGTTTCACATCCGTGGAGGTGAAAGAAACTAGTTTTCGCATGGATGGTATTCTTGTACCTCCAATTTACGCCACCAACCTACCCATAGTATTTGTCGAAGTTCAAGGATATAAAGATAAAAAGGGAATTCTCTACTCCAGCTTATTCAGTCAAATTTTCCTATACTTACATGATTATCAACCAGTAAATGACTGGATAGCAGTACTGATTTTTACCAAACGTAATCTTGACCCCGGTTTACCCAATCAGTATCAAGATTTTGTCAATAGTCAGCGTTTTGTACGTATATACTTAGATGAATTAAACCAAGCAGAAAATCTCTCTTTGGGATTAAGTTTACTACAACTGATTGGAATCAAAGCAGAACTAGCTGCTGATAGTGCAAGAGAATTAATTGCACGCACCCGTCAAGAATTAGCAGATGTAAATGCCCAAAGAAAATTTATAGAATTAATAGAGACAGTCTTTGTTTATAAGTTTCCACAGTTGAGTAGAGAGGAGATAGAAGCCATGTTTGGATTGAATGAATTGAAACAAACACGGGTTTATCAAGAAGCGAAAGCAGAGGGCTTAGAGGAAGGTAAACTAGCAGCAGTACCTCTGTTGTTAAAAGCGGGAATGAAACCTGAAGAAATTGCACAACAATTAGGTCTTGATTTAGCAGCAGTGAGAAAAGTTGCACAACAACAATAGTTAACAGATGTGACCTAAGAACATCGCTTTTGATGTAAACATTCTATTCATTTTCTTGACATTCCAATGGTTTTCCTAGCGTAAAATTAACAATAACGCCCCCAATCATCAACCAGAGTGCGAACCGATAGCCTTTTCTACGAAATCTTCCAAACAGACCCCAGCATAGTCTTTGAACTAATCAATAGACCATCTCCTCGCAACACTACTTATAGTTTCACATCCGTGGAGGTGAAAGAAACTAGTTTCCGCATGGATGGTATTCTTGTACCTCCAATTTACGCCACTAATCTACCCATAGTATTTGTCGAAGTTCAAGGATATAAAGATAAAAAGGGAATTCTCTACTCCAGCTTATTCAGTCAAATTTTCTTATACTTACATGATTACCAACCTGTCAATGACTGGATAGCAGTGTTAATTTTTACTAAACGCAATCTTGACCCAGGCTTACCCAATCAGTATCAAGATTTTGTCAATAGTCAGCGTTTTGTCCGTATATACTTAGATGAACTCAACCAAGCAGAAAATCTTTCCTTGGGGTTAAGCTTGCTCAAACTGATTGGGATGAGAGCAGAATTAGCTGCTGATAGTGCAAGAGAATTAATTGCACGCACCCGTCAGGAATTAGCAGATGTAAACGCCCAGAGAAAATTTATAGAATTAATAGAGACAGTCTTTGTCTATAAATTTCCAGAGTTGAGTAGAAAGGAGATAGAAGCCATGTTTGGATTGAATGAATTGAAACAAACACGGGTTTATCAAGAGGCTAAAGCAGAAGGTGTAGAAGAAGGTCGTCAAGAGGGTTTAGAGGAAGGTCGCCAAGAGGGTCGCCAAGAGGGTTTAGAGGAAGGTAAACTAGCGGCAGTGCCTCTGTTGTTGAAAGCGGGAATGAAACCTGAAGAAATTGCCGAACAATTAGGTATTGATTTAGCAGCAGTTCAAAAAGTTGCACAACAACAGTAAAGCAATGTGGGTTCTGCTTGTACGATATTATAAAGGAAGCACTAAAAGCGCGATCGCGATAAACTCTTTAATTTGATTTTCCCTGCTGAAATTTAGTCAGCAACCAAGCTATAACCTGACTTTGGTCTGTTTGTCGAGTCATGTGAAAAGCTTCATTTAATAGAGAAATTTCCAGTCCTGGTAATATATGAGATTGGGTGATACGCTTACTACCACCATCTGCGATCGCTTGCGCTGACTTGTCAGTTCGCAAAAGCTATAATCCGCACGTTACGTACATCTAGAATCCAGTATTCTCCTACTCCTAAATCCTCATATAACAATCTTTTCTCGCCTTGGTCATCTGCGAGGGAAGTATTTGCTACTTCGATGACTAAAGTGGGTGGTGGATAAATATCAAGATTGATAATGGAAGTGCCGTAAGGAATGGCATTGGCATTGTCACCAATGTAAAATGATACATCTGGTTGAGCTTCGCTATAGCCCGTTTTACGGTAGGTACAGTTATCATTTCCATTCATGGGAATACCTTTAATGGCAGCAAATAAGCTTACGGCAGTTATAATCACCGTATGGTCACGGGAATGGTCATTTCCTACTGGTGGCATTTCAATCCTCATTCTTCCATCTTGGTAGTATCCCTTAGCTTTGTTGTAAGCTGGATTTTCAATTACCTGGATATATTCATCCCAACTAACTGTTACCCAGGTATCAGTAAGGATTTTGGTGTGGAGTTCCTGCATAAATCACCTCTCATAATTCAAATTTTAGGCGATCGCTGCCGATTTTGCTTGTATCCTGACTTTAACCCATATACCCCTGCGAGGGAACGAACAACCGTGATCGCCTTTTCTAGGAAATTTTCCAAACAGACCCCACCATCGCCTTTGAACTGATCAACAGTAATCAACAGACTATCTCCTCCCATTCTCCACTCCTACTCCATACCAAACTCTTCTAAGGTAAAGACAAGCAAGCCACGGAATGATACCATTACACCTGATCGGACTTTTGAAATATCCTCTTATTCAAGAATCGAGAAAACTTATCTGGCAATTACCGAATAATTACTGTTGTGGAATTGGCAAACAAAAATCAAATTTAACCGGAATCCACACTAATAGATGGAATTGACTATAGTAAGCTGATTTTTCGGCTTTATTTTTAGTGTATTCTGATACTTTACAGGTGCTATTTTTATTTCCCTATAACAATAATCATGATTGTCAAGACAATATACAACCATCCATTGGGCATTGGTGGCTGACCATAAATTCCCTCAACCTGTAGCTAATATTTTCAATCGTATCGCCAATCAATGCAAACTAGGAGAAAAGAAACTGTGAAAATACATTGGTTAGTACCTGGTACTGTTGTTAGTATGTTGATACTATCCGCACCTGCGGCCGCGGCTAGATTACAATCTTGGCGTTTTCATGCTAGCCAGAACCGATTAGAAATCAACACCATCGGTGACGTGCAGCCCCAGGCACGACTGATGTTTAATCCTACTCGCTTGGTAATTGATTTACCTGGAACCGAGTTGGGACAAAATCCCATTACCCAACCCATTGGTGGAGCAATCCGTGCCATTCGCGTGGCACAATTCGACCGTCAAACCACCCGTTTAGTACTAGAACTAAGTTCTGGATATACTCTTGATCCACAAAAGGTCAAATTTGTGGGAGTAACTGCCAGTAATTGGTCTATCCAGTTGCCACCACCCCAGCGTAATAATCAGCTTGCTGCCAATAAAAATATTTATAACTTCAATGTAATTACCCGGAATAATAACACCCCTGCTAGTAAATTAACGCCTATTAATACAAATGTTAATAATTCTCCACTGGCACAATCGGATACATCATTTATCAGTACCATCCAGTCCGTCAAATTAAGTCCCACTAGTACCCAACTAGTAATTAGAGGCGATCGCAATTTATCAGCTAGTGGTGGTTGGGATAGAACCACTGGTTTGTATCGCATTGTTATTCCCAATGCCAAGTTAGCTGACAGGGTTAAAGGACCCCAACTCAGTGCCAATAGTCCCTTGCTCCGCATCCGCCTCCAACAAAAAGACCCCCGTACCGTAGTTATATTGGTACAACCAGCCAGTGGAATCGCCATTGGTAGACTCAATCAAATTGGCGATCGCTTCATCTCCGTAAATTTACGACGTTCTTCTATGGTGAGGAATCCCCTATCTCAACCTATATTCAAGCTGACACCACCACCCCAACAATCCCAACCCATACCCAGAGGAGCACTCAATCAAATCACCACCAAGCCTTCCCGTCCCTTACCAAGAAGACGAGTTGTAATTATGCTAGACCCCGGACATGGCGGTAAAGATTCTGGTGCAGTAGGACTGGGTGGATTACGAGAAAAGGATGTGGTTCTCCCCATCAGTAAAACCATTGCTGATGTGTTGTCCCAAAATGGCATTCAAGTAGTACTCACCCGTAATTCAGATTATTTCATCACTCTCCCAGGTAGAGTAAAAATGTCTCGGCAAGCTAACGCCAATTTATTTGTCAGCATCCATGCCAATGCTGTGGCTAACCGTCCCCATGTTAGTGGCATAGAAACATTTTTTTATTCCCCAAATAGTAAGAAGTTAGCTCAAGCAGTTCAAAACAATATACTCGGCAGAATTGGCAACCTCAGAAACCGGGGTGTAAAAAGAGCCAGATTTTACGTCCTGCGAAAAAATTCCATCCCAGCTATTTTAGTGGAAACAGGTTTTGTTACAGGTACGGAAGATAACTTCCGTTTAAGAAACCCAGAATACCAAAAACGCATGGGAGAAGCTATAGCTAATGGTATTTTGGAATACCTAAGACAAAGATAAAAATAGTCATAATTATGAAGCGATCAATACCTGTATAAAATTCCCAACTAGTGCTTTGTCCCATAAGTTCTGAAGGGTAAAAAATGTAGTGGGAGCGTCTCGCTCCCTGTTGACAAAAAGTGGGCTTTCCGGTCCGCACTACAATAAACTATCAAAATTAATGGGACAAAGCACTAGTGGTCTGTC
>JASJCJ010000274.1 GCA_030066045.1 Calothrix sp. MO_167.B12 | reverse complement strand
TGATTTATCCAGGCTGCGACCTGTAATGTATACAGTTGCACCAGCTTCACCCAAACCAACGGCAATTCCCTTGCCGATACCCCTGGTAGCACCCGTGACTAATGTGACTTTTCCTTGAAGATTTTTCATTGCCTGATGCCTTGCCACTACTTGCGACCTATATTTTACAGTCACCAGCCCCTATTGTTAAACATCCATTGATAGACGTAGTTGGATAAAATAATTCAGGGTCGCCCAGAAGTTGAAAAGTTGTAAGATAAGTTCATAATATGCCGTACAGTCAATTTACTATCGAACAAATCAAGAAAGACTTTGGGATATCTATATTCGAGCAATTTGGAACTTTTCTTAACGTACCCGAGGTAGATTGTAGCGATTTTCTCAAACAAACTCTACAAGAATATTTGCCCTTAGCATTAGCGATCGACACAGAAAAAGCTCGTTCCGAACTGATTGTAATGCCAATATTAGTAGAACTAAAAAGACAACACAAATCACAAAATAAATCGCAAATAAGTATATTCTCTGGTCGAGATTTTACGGTAGATGTCAGTCAAGGATTGAATGGATTCTGTGATTTTTTAATCAGTCGCTCTCCCGAACAAATTATTATTGAAGCACCTGTTGTGGCTTTAGTAGAAGCTAAAAATGATAATATTCAATCGGGATTGGGACAATGTATGGCAGAAATGATCGCAGCACAAATTTTCAATGAAACAAAAGGGAATCAAATTTCTACTATTTATGGTGTTGTCACCACTGGAACAAACTGGAGATTTTTAAAATTGAATGGTAAAACCATAGAGATAGATCTAAATGAATACTATATCAGTCAGTTAGAAAAAATATTTGGAATTCTCAAAAGCACAATTGGAACCGAGTAATTAAGCGGCTCGCATTGCTGATAAATATCAAAATTGGGATGCTCCCTGAAAATTTCCATACCTTATACTATTTCTTTATAAAGATGCGCCAAATTTAGCCTGCTCTCAGCAGGCTTTGTACCCTGTACCGTAGACACGGAGTGGCTTCTGTTAAGTAGCCGCTACGCGTCTACGTATAGCCCTACTCTTCTAGAGTGAGGGAAATATAGGGCAGCCTCATATAGAATTGGTATTACCTGAATAATATGAGGATATAAACAGAAATGGCTACAACTAAATTACCCCAGGATTCCCATAATTTTTCATTGCTGCAAAAACTCCAGTGGATTACTAAACCCTTGGAAGTTCTGGAAACACAAGCACAAATCTACGGAGATATATTTACTTTTCCTTTCTTTGGTGACAGTAATATTCCTCAAATTATTATTAGCAATCCTGAAGGGATACAGAAGATTTTTACTGCCGATCTAAAGCAATTAGATTCTGGTAACGAAGCTGGGATTAAACTTCCTTTATTAGGACAACATTCACTGCTTGCTCTGAGTGGAGAACAACACCGAAGACAGAGAAAACTGTTAATGCCTCCCTTTCACGGAGAAAGAATGCGTGCTTATGGGGAACTGATTCAAAAAATCACTGAGCAAGTGACTAGCAAATGGGAAATTGATCAAACTTTCTCTGTGCGTTCGTCTATGCAGGCTATTTCTTTTGAGGTGATTATAAAAGCAGTATTTGGCCTAGAAGAAGGTTCTCGCTGCGAGCAACTCAAAGAAGTATTAATGGAATGGGTTAATCCTAAAAGACCTTTATTGCAAACAATCATACTTATGTTTCCAATACTACAAATGGATTTAGGATCTTGGAGTCCTTGGGGGCGTTTTCTTCTTCTACGCCAGCAAATGGATCAACTTATCTACGCTGAGATTAGGGAACGTAGGTCAAAATTAGATCCATCTCGCACTGATATTCTCTCCTTGATGATGGCAGCTAGCGATGACAATGGCGAACAAATGACGGATGTGGAATTACGAGATGAGTTAATGACTCTGTTGATAGCTGGTCATGAAACTACTGCAACCTCTTTAGCTTGGGCATTTTATTGGATTCATCACCAGCCGCAAATACGAGCAAAGCTGTTGCAAGAGTTGGATAGCTTGGGCGATTATACTGATCTGAGTACTATTCTAAAATTACCTTATTTAAATGCCGTCTGCAAAGAAACGCTGCGCCTTTATCCAGTAACAATGTTTGCCCTGCCGCGAGTGGTTAAATCAAGGCTACAGATTGGAGATTATCAGTTTGAACCTGGTACTATCTTGTCTGCCTGTATTTATTTAACCCATCAGCGTGAGGATCTATATCCTGAACCGAAGCAGTTCAAGCCAGAGCGTTTTCTGGAACATCAATTTTCTCCTTATGAGTATTTACCCTTTGGTGGAGGGAACCGTCGCTGTTTGGGCTATGCTTTTGCTGAATTTGAGATGAAACTGGTTTTGGCGAATATACTATGCCATTGGCAGTTAGTATTGGCAGATAACAAGCCAGTGAAGCCAGTACGGAAAGGGCTTTTGATTGCACCAAAAGATGGGGTGCGGATGGTAGTGAAAGGTAAGCGGCCTGAAAATCAGCGAGTTTTTCAAACTGCTTCTAGTACAAAGTGGCGTAAATTTAGATAGGGTTATGCCGCCAAAAGCTTACCCTTAAAAGTCCATTGAAAAGGACGAGCCAATTTTTGGTTGAAGTAGTCAATGAAATTCAGTATCTGCTGTTTGAGATCCGTTTGAGAGGAAAAACTACCTCTTCGTAAAAGTTTGCGTGTTAAGATGCTGAACCAAATTTCAACTTGATTGAGCCAGGAGCAATGTTTTGGGGTAAAATGAAAGACCACCTTGTGTTTGGGATTTGTGAGAAACTGGGCGCGAGTTTTCATCGATTGGAGAATGCCAGACTTGCCCTTAACACCTAAATGTTCTTGGGAGATTCCTTCGTTTTGAGCAATCCATCTTACCAAGGATTCCGATTGATGAATGTTTAGACAATCCATGATCAAATGCCACTTGCTGGCATTTGGATCACAACCAATTAAGCGCTGGCAATGGGCTGAGAAATCAGCTTCAGTCCGGTGATGATCAATAGTAGGAGCCACAATTTTACCTGTGACAACGTCAAAATTGGCAATTAAAGTTTGGGTGCCATGGCGAATATATTCAAATTCTCGAAGTTCGACTTTTCCTGGTCGCATCGGTAAACTAGGCAAGGCACGTTCTAAGGCTTGAATACCCGTCATTTCATCAATACTAATAGTACGTTCTCCAAACTCTGCTCGTATTGAGGCACTCAGGTAGTGTTGGCTAATATCTTCTACTTTGACTTCAAATTCAGGATCATGTGGGGGGAAAAAGCCAGTAGCGAGACTGGTGTGGTTTGAGTTCCGCTTCGGCTAACCATCGTCCCACCTGACGGGGAGATATCTGCTCCACAATGCCTTGTTCAATCAACTCATCCGCTAGTTCATAAACGCTCCAATGACTTATGGGACGACCATATTCCATCGGATCGCGGCAGGCGACCGCCATGCATTCAACTTGCTGAAATAGGGTAAATTTTAACGGTGCACCAGGACGCGAGCTATCTTGCAATCGCTCAGTCACTATCTTGGATTGCTCACTGGTATCAACCCAACGGTGTCGCCACTGCCGCACCATCTTGATGCTGATATGGAGCATCCGAGCAATTTCAGCATTATTTTTACCCTCAGCAGCTTCTAGCACAATCCGGGCACGTTGTGCGATTTGTTGTGGTGTACTGGGTCGATTTACTAATTTTTCAAGGGCTTGCTGATCTGCATCACTTAAAGTAATTGCTAGCGGTTGGCAGAGCATAAGTATTTGTGTTTCTCTTCATTATTCATACCCTAACCTTATTTACGCCGACCTGTACTAGCCCTTTTCCTGGTGCAAGATTACCCGTATTCTTTTTTTTCTTCCTTCATGTCCTTCGTGTCTACCCTACGGGAACGACTTCGTCGAACGTGGTTCATTGCATAGGTATTCTTCTGGCGGTAAGGGAGTAAGAACAACCTGAAATCAATTATTGGTGTTCCTCTCTAATTACCCCACATTCCGCAGGTTAGTTAGCAAAGAAGATAATATTTACGACAGGGAGCACCAAAAAACTGTAGAATCGAGCACCGCTCCTCACTGAGGTTGGAAATCTGTTTCAAGGAAGCGATCGTTAATAAATGTATTGACATGAAACATTGAAACACCCAACGTAAAGTAGGAGTGGCAGTTGGTTTACCTAACTGATTTTGAATTGTTTGGGATGCTCGTTTTAAAGATTGGCGTAATGCCCTCTGACCTAGGCTGTAAACTAGCAAACACAAACCCATAACCATTGTCAAAGCCGCAACTCTTTTCCTTGAATTTAGAAACACAGTGGAAGTAAAAAACAATGGGTCTTTGAGAAATCGAAAACCACGTTCTGTAGATTGTTGTGCCTTATATTCACGCAAAACATCTTTGTCGCTAAGTTTGTCGGCATCAAGAATATTGGTAGCGAGAATAAACCTGCCAGCCCGTTCTCGTTCAATGTTAATTGTGGTTTCTTTGGGTATAACTTCAGCTTGAATCTGGTAAATTAGGATAGGTTGAGAATCCTTGCGAGGTCTACCACGTCCCCGGTGTTGGGCATGTTCAATAACTTCAATGTTTGCAAGTTGATGAAATGGCAACTGACTCTCAAGTAGTTTGGCTGCTTTGAATGCATCTTCGGCACATGCAAATTCCTGTTGACACAATTTTCGTAGTTGGGATTGTGCCTGGGTATATTTTTTGGTGAGACGTTTTTCCAGTTGTTTTAAGTCAGATTCTTTACGGGCTTCACTTTCTATCACTAGCCACCGTTGTCGCACACCACCATAATCATTACAACATGGGGCAATACGATATCCTGAGATTTGACTTGGTACAAATGCATCAATACTAATATTTTCTAACAGTTCTTTTGCGGCATTTAGGGTTGCAGGAACTCGAGATACCCATCTTAATGAGACTATCATCTGCAAATTCTCTTCAGTGTAAAGGGCTGCATCCGCAACAAATAAAGCGTCTATTTGCCATTGTTGTTGAAAGTCGGCCATGAGTGTTCCAAATATGGCAGAATCGACTTCATTACCATCTGCAACTCTTAAATATAAAGGAATATCTCCATCGCCACTGCACATCAAGTCCAGGATAAATTGTTTCAAATCTGGTCGGTGGTCTCTAGAATAACCATATGTAATTGTAATTAATCCTGATTCTGCCTCGGTTTCATCATCAGTGCTAGTTTCATAATCCCCATGTACAGCTTAGGAACTAGAATCCAAGTGCAAGCTGTCCATTTTCACTCCAAATCTACCTGCTGCTGATAGTGCGACTCGGATAAAAATTTCCGTCAATCCTGCATCATATAGTTTGTCTAAAACTCTGCCCAAGCGGTCATCGTTCAAATGTTCTGGTTGTATCCCCTCTCCCAATAAATGTTCGGTCGCAATCCCTTCAAAAAATTTCTCAAATAGATATAATGGCGCACTGATAAAGCCCAAACCATTGATAATCATTGCTTTGACTACTTTACCTGCACTGATTATTTCTTGGGGATGAGTTCCAAGTAGTTGGTTAATTTGCTCAACCAAACCCATTTCATCAATAATCCCTGCCACTATGCCCAAGTGATCGATATCTTGTACTTTGATTTGTGATGCTGAAACACTCATATTTCAAAAATACAACATTTTGCGATCGCACCTGCGGAATGTGGGTTTTAAACCTCAAATCCTTATTTCCTTGCACTTATTCCTGGAACAATAGCCCTTATGCATTGATAAATCAATATTTTATAGTTATTCAGCAGACCCTATGTAGAGGTAAAAATAAAACCTCAAATATTTTGCATTAATTTTTACTCCCTAACAGTTACAAAATTAACACCCTACCTTAATCTTTATTGTTGAACTGATACAATCTTTACTCACCTTCTTCTATTGCTATTAAATCAATTTCTCCTTCTAGCCATCTCTGAATAAAATCTGTTTGTTCTTGATTTAATCTACAATTTTGAAACATCAAATTGTAGTCAATAAAATATTTTCTACTTTCTCTATTCATATTTATTTCGTAAGCCATAGCAAACATTAAATATACTCCAAATAGAGCATCATGATTATTATTTATTCTTTGTATTGAATGCCAAAAATTCTTCTCAGAGTATGCCCAAAAGATAGGTATATAATTTGTTGAATAAGAACTATCTCTAAAAAAAACAATATCATCAAATGATATTATATCTGGAGCATAAACATGCTCTATATTTATTGATAAAGGAATGGGATAAGACAGGAAAATATTTCCTAATTCTGAATAATTATTAACTATTTTATCTACTTTATCTGCTGGTAGTTGATTATTATTTAGACTGAAAAAATCATGTACTATAATAACTAGGATACCGAGATGACCTCTATTAAGATCAATTCGGTACATAACATCTAAGAACAAATTTTCTAATCCGTACCATTCAACAACTTCCGACATAGAATATATTTCTGGTGTAAAATAGAATAAAAGATTACAAATCAATAAATCTTGTTTAGCTATTCTTCTCATTAAATCTCGATGCTCATTAAAACAAAAATCCCATGATTTTTGTAAAAAATTATATTGTTGGAGTATAAACATTAACTCGATTATCAACGAAACTTCTTTATCGTTTGGTTGTTGTAATATTTCTGTGTATAAATTTTGTATGGTAGATTCTATTTTGTTAATATTCTCTTTATCCGTTTTACCTAGAGTCTTAAGTAAAATTATTGCAGAATCATCATTGTCATTCTCATTATCAGATATTGTTAGTCCAAATTCAATACATTCATTAATAACGAGCGTAACAATTTTTTCAGTTACTCTGGGACTAGGCACAATAAACTCTAAACATTGCACAGCAAATATCAGTAAATTTAATTTTGTATTGCTTTCTGCTGTTTTATCTGCTGTTTTAATTTCTGTTAATAAATAATTTAGTAACTCATCTCCTGCATCTTCACTCTTTTTATCTTGTATTTGGAAAGCAATCTGACTAACCATATCCCATTCTTGTTTTGCAATTCTAGGATGAAGAACGTCAAATAACTCTTTTGGTGTTCGATGAGTACTATTTAAATACTCAGCAGTAAAATATTCTAAAAAAGTACGATGGGTAAAACAATAAAGCTTTTCTCCATCTTTTGTAGTTCCAACATCTGTAAAAACCCAAGCACGCCCACTAGCAAAATAAATAAAATTATTTGCTTCTCTTTCTGCTTCATCTCTATCATCAAAACGCTTTTCAAAAAGATATTCAGTAGCTTGGTGAATTAATTTTTTCTGTATAACTCCCTGTTGTAATGATTCATTAGCATAGATCCAATATGCCAAATACCTCATTAAAGGACGAATTTTTGACTGTATATTTTCTATAAATGGAATGCTAATTCCTCTACTTCTATCCCATTTTTCAAACATCATATCCGCACATTTATCATAAACGTCGGGACGATTTTTAGGAATATATTTTTCTCCACGATAGATATTACACATTAAACCCAACATCAAGGGGTTAGAACAAAGATCAACTACGGTTTTACTTTCTTCTAAAAATGCTTGTATATATTTTTTAGGGTCATCGGTATTACTTTCACCAATAGCGATTGTAAACCAGTTATCTACGTATTCTTCTATCTGTTTCGATTCAAAAGGTGCAATACGAAAAACGGTAAATTTTGATTCATCTAACGGTGCTTCTTTGTAACCAGTTTCCCGCGAAGTGATTAATATAGGAACAGATGGATAAAGATTACAAAAACATTCCACGTCATTGGTTATTTCCCGACGATACTGAGTATCAGTAAGCTCATCTAAGCCATCAAAAATAATAGCTGCTCGTCCATTCAGTAACATATATTCTAATGCACCAATAGGAGGTTTTACTTGATAATTAGCATTCGCCGAGCTTTCAATCATTTCTAGTATGGAACATTCTTTTGCTTTCTTTTGAGCACCATAATCCCTTAGTACAACTAAAATAGGTGTAACTTTTCTACCTAGTAACAGCCTTTCTGAATTACAATTAGCTAAATCATAAGTGAGTTTTTGAGCAAAAGTTGATTTACCACCACCTGGATTTCCTAATAAAACAGTCCTATATATTTGTTTGTCTAGTTCTTTATAATCTATCTGTTCTCTTGATTTTAAATCGCCTGAACTTCTTGGAATCGGTAAAAAATTTGAATCTACGTAAATCTTTTTAATTGGTATTTTTTTAATATCTTGAATATAAGGAGGTGTTATATGGCCATGGCGAACTTTTATTTGCTCACGGTAGTCACTTTCAAATTTGTTAATCTTTGAAATATCTAATGACCTAGTTGTACTTATAAATTCTAGATTTTTTTTAAGCGTTTTAAGTTCATCTAAAAGAACCTGATGGCGAAATACTGATTTAGCTTCATGTGCTGCTAGTCTTCCTTCATCGATTGCAACTTGTAAAGCCTCCTCGCATCCTTCAACTAGAATATTAAAAATTTTAGGTGCAGAGTCTTTCAACTCATTTTCAGGAATAGTTGTATAATTGGAAAATGCTTTTAAAAATGCTTCCTTTATTTCCTCTAAATTCAGCTCTTTACTTTCTAAAATAGAAGTTGCATAAATTTGTCTAGTAATAGCTTCAGCTTCACTAGAAACTAAAAATAAGCAAATTTGGTCAATTTCTGCAGATCCAAACTGTTGAATATTTTCTGCTACATCTTCTGCTGCTTTTTGCAGAACAGGCTCTAACGCTGTTTTTTGAAGTTGACGACGTTCTAATATTTCTTCTCCAATTATGGATCTACCAATCCAATTACATGTAGGTTGAATTAGGGGAGCTAATCCTCTGAAAATGATACTTGTATCTGGTGTCACGGGTAATGTATTTTATTACAGGATGAAGTATGACTAAAGAAGTACAGGAAAGGGAGCTAAGTTCTGGCTACATAGAGTAAATACCTGAATCTCTTTATCTCCCCGATTCCACACCACAGTTATTAATGTGACAACATAATCAATTGTTGCTTGTGGAGTTTCCTCACTTCATCTAACTCCAATGACACATTCGCCAAAATTTCTCCCACCGTTGAATTACTATCACAAGCTTGCAAAAATTCAAACTCCCCATCTGACAACTTAACTACTTGGTAATCGTAGTTAAAGATGCTCTTACCGGGCCATCCTTCCATACAAGGGTGTCTTTCTGGGATAGCTTTGATTAATACCGCATCATCAGACCAATTATTTTTAGCTAGGGGAGGACGGGATAGGAAAAATTCGTAGTGGCTAATTTCTGGATCGAGTAATTCTATTAACCTATACAATTGCCGATCGCTCAACCCTTTTGCCCTTTCTATTAATTCCGGTGCTTTACCCAAAAGTCTTTCTATATCCCAATAACCACTGTTAGAAAAACCAACAAAATCCAATCCAGAAGCGTCAATTAATTCAAATACTGTCTCCACGTTGTAGTCAATTTCCTGGGGATGT
>JASJCJ010000273.1 GCA_030066045.1 Calothrix sp. MO_167.B12 | reverse complement strand
CGCCTAATGCTAAGAACGCGCAGGGGAACAGTAATAATCCTGACCAGCCTACGAATACAAAGCGATCGCGCTTTAACCAGTCGTCTAGAACGTCAAACCACCCTCTGGTACTGGGGGCACGCCCAATTGCGATGGTCATCGGACTTAAAATCCTCGTTTAACTAAAATTGCAACGTTATTAGAACGTCTTTGACACATTCCGCTACTCAAACAAGCGGCAAGAATTATGAGAATATGCCACCTTTGGGGTGTACTACTCTCAGCTTGATGCCAAACCAGATACCTTAACCGTGTATACGGTTGTTGGTATCTTAATCTTTCTTAACTTATCACATTTAGTCTGGCTTTGTGCTGGATTTACCGATATCAATCAAGTATTTTATCGGAAACTATTATTTATAATAGATATCAGAATTTTTACAATCTGACACAACTTTTCTCATAAATTGTAAAACTATGGCAATTTCCACTTGCAAAAGTTCCTCTTACCGTGGCAGAGTTCTTTAACAATCCTTGCGGGAAGTCTCCAGTGGAGTACTCGCAACCAGGGGATGGGAGCAAGGGCAGAGACTTGAACTCATAACGAATATATGGAAAAATATTGGTGGTCGCGGGTGGTAACACGGCTGTAAACAACAGGCGACAGTAGCCGTAAGACGTGCGGTTTCTGTAGAAGCGCGTAAGAAAGGGGGAAATATCCCGGTCACTGGTTCGCATGATTATGTTTTGCGGTCAAAAACAATCCACACAGGGATGTACGCAAAAGAAATATAACTGCCTTTGCTAGCCCTACGGCTGCGCGGTTTCTTCCTTGAGAAGATAAAGGCAAAAATGCCAGATATGCTGTGTAAGTCCATTGTCGGGTTTAGTCCCGAATGCCTTTGTGGTATCCTCAACTTGGCAACAGCGAGTGAGACGCGTAAAGCCTATGGCATAGCTGAGTCCTTCGGACACGCTGCGCGTTTCTTGAATGCCCGCAGGGCTATACGCTTATCGCGGAGCCTGCGCGTCAGTGCTTAGCCCCAGACGTAGCGCGAGCTAAGTCTGTGGGTACTTCACGAGAACATCTCAAACCCAGCATGGTTCAATGACAGCACAAACAACCACAAACAAAAACGAACAAGTCCTGTATCAGAAGGTTTTAGGTTCGCGGCGGTTTAGTAATTACTTGTGGGCAACAGTTGTATCCCTCGGAAGCTTGGGTTTCTTGCTGGCAGGGATATCCAGTTATTTACAAAAGAATTTGCTCTTAGTTACGGACCCCACCCAATTGGTATTTGTCCCCCAAGGATTAGTAATGGGGTTATACGGGGTTGCTGGTTCATTGCTATCTCTATATCTGTGGTTGGTTATTCTCTGGGACTTGGGCGGCGGTTCTAACGAGTTCAACCGCGAAACGGGAATGATAAAAATATTCCGTTGGGGTTTCCCAGGAAAAAACCGTCGCATTGAAATTGGCTGTCGCACCCAAGATGTCCAATCAATTCGGATTGAGATTAAAGAAGGATTGAATCCCCAGCGTACTCTTTACTTGAAAGCAAAAAGTCGTCGCGATATTCCTTTGACTAGGGTGGGTCAACCCATGCCCCTCAAAGACTTGGAAACTTTGGCAGCTCAATTGGCTAAGTTTTTGAATGTACCTCTAGAAGGTCTGTGAATGCTAAAAATAGCATCCAAAAATTTATCCGCACGGGTTTCTCTAAACTAATTGACACTCTCCTGCCGCGCATGCGAGGAGATTCTACATTCACAGACTCGCCGTTAGACAGCTGGTTTGCACCAACTGCCCTCTTAGGGCAAATCTCCTGTAGCGTAAGTTCCGGTATGCCCTACCGTACTGAGTCCTAATGTCAAAATGTTGATTGCTGCATTGGTATCTCTATCTTCGGTGTATCCACAGTGAGGACAAGCGTGAGTCTTAGTGGACAGAGATTTATTCACTTTCTCGCCACAATTAGAACTATTTTGACTTGTATTGTGGGGAGGTACTGCAACAGTCACTTTCCCATATTTATGACCAAAATATTCTAACCAACTGCGGAAAGTATACTAACCAGCATCAGATATTGATTTAGCTAGATGTCGATTTCTAACAAAGGGAGCAAGATGCTCCCACCACCGCATATTTTTGAAAAATTGGGATGCTTCCCTTAATAATGTATGAAATTTATCAACGCTCCTTCTTCAAAAATGCCTAACATCATAAATTTAGTTAAAAATCGCCATAAAGGTTAAGATACTCTGGTTGTTTCTGGAACTGGCAATGCGGTTAGAAATTTCTAAATTTTTAGTTGCGCTGGTAATTGTTAGTGCCTTAGTGTTGAATGGATGTTCAGCACCCGAGGCAAACTCTGATACTTCCACAGCGACTGAGAATACTACTCAAAGTACAACTAATACAACCACAGAGGCAGCTCCTGTCTCAGATACTAAAAAAGAGAGTAACATCATGAAAAATTTACCCAGGCTAGAAGGCAAAGCCACTGTGGTGATGACTGTCAAAGGTTCCCCTATAACTATTGAAGTAGACGGAGTTAATGCCCCAATTACTGCTGGCAATTTTGTGGATTTAGTCCAAAAAGGCGTGTATGATGGGCTAGCCTTTCATAGAGTGATTGGACCTACAACTAAACAAGATCCATTTGTTGCCCAAGGTGGCGATCCCAAAAGTAAAGATCCTAAAGTTCCTCTTAGCCAGTTGGGTGCTGGTAGCTATATCGATACTGAAACAGGTACTGCTAGATATATTCCCTTAGAGATTACAGCTAAAGGAGAAAAAGAACCAACCTATAGTCAAACTCTACCTAAATCTAAGCCACCGGAATTACGGCATACATTGGGTGCGGTAGCAATGGCGCGATCGCAAATGTCTGATTCTGCTTCTTCCCAGTTTTATTTTGCTCTGGCAGATCTCGGCTTTTTGGATGGTAACTATGCGGTTTTTGGTTATGTCACCGATGGTATGGATGTGGTAAATAAAATTGACCAAGGCGATCGCATTGATTCTGCAAAAGTAACTAAAGGTGCAGAAAATCTGAAACAACCTGGAAAATAATAGTTTGGCAATGGGGATTAGGTCTGAATATAGCAGTTTTCATGCTTTGTGCAATACAGACTTAACCTCACCCCGGCTAAAGCCACCCCTCTCCTTATTAAGGAGAGGGGAAAGGAGTGAGGTTTTATTGTATACCTGATTCAACCGAAAATAGCTATATTCTGTTTCCCACTTTCAAAATCTAAAATCTAAAATCTACAATTGATTGAGGTTCTTGTCACTGGTATTGGTTTAGTTTCATCTTTAGGTTCTAACCTAGAGGATAGTTGGCAAAGGTTAGTTGCAGGTAAATCTGGAATTAAATTGCATCAACCGTTTCCAGAACTCAATCCCCTCCCCCTTGGATTAATCGATCGCCAGCCAGTTGGGTTAAATAAGTTAACTCAATTGCTTGTTGCATCTGTACTCAAAGATGGAGGATTAACTACACCTTTGCCTGATTGTGGGGTAGTAATTGGCTCTAGTCGCGGTTATCAGGCTGACTGGGAAATGTATGCCGTAGGGGCGGGGAAACCCCGCCCAGAGGGAAGGAGGGTAGGAGGGAAGGAGTTGGATTTAGAGGATTGGTTGGATACTTTACCCCATATGAATGCGATCGCAGCAGCCAGACAAATTGGTGCTACTGGTATAGTAATGGCTCCAATGGCGGCTTGTGCTACGGGTTTGTGGACAATTGCCCATGCTGTAAATTTGATTCAAATGGGGCAATGTGAAAGAGTAATTGCTGGGGCGATGGAAGCACCAATTACCCCCCTAACTATTGTTGGTTTTCAACGGATGGGAGCTTTAGCAAAAACTGGGGCCTATCCCTTTGATAAACATCGAGAGGGCTTGGTACTGGGGGAAGGAGGGGCTGTATTTGTTCTGGAATCAGCAGAGTTAGCAAGACGGCGACAAGCAAAGGTTTATGGGCAAATTCTCGGTTGTGGGATGACAGCAGATGCATATCATGGCAATGCACCCGATCCTCAAGGCAAAAGTGCGATCGCTGCTGTCAAACAATGTTTACAACGCTCTTGTCTCACAAATACAGATATTGATTATATTCATGCCCACGGTACTGCTACGCAATTAAATGACAAACTTGAGAACTATTTAATACAAACAATATTTGAACATCAAGTAGCAGTTAGTTCAAGCAAAGGGGCTACAGGACATACATTAGGAGCTTCTGGAGCCTTGGGGATCGCTTTTTCCCTCATGGCTTTACAGCAACAAATATTACCCCCATGTGTAGGATTAACAACACCAGAATTTGACTTAAATTTTGCGATCGCAACCCGTTTGGCGAAGGTAGAAAAGGTACTTTGTTTCAGCTTCGGATTTGGAGGACAGAATACTGCGATCGCACTGGGGGGAGTGAGGGAGTGAGGGAGTGAGGGAGTGAGGGAGTGATGGAGTGAAGGAGTGAAGGAGTGATAAATTAAAGATTGTCAACCGTCAACCGTCAACCATCAACTGTCAACTATCAACTAACAACCAACAACCAACAACCAACAACCCTATTTCCAGAAAATCGATATGATATATAAATAGAAGAATCTTAACAATTGTTTATCAAATGCTAATTTCCTCCTCTGGCTTGTCCAAGGTCAAAGACTCAGTAAAGGAAAAAATTTTGTTTGGCAATGAACCAAGTGCCGAACTCATTGCTATTCTTACTGTTTACTTTGTCCAAGGAATTTTAGGTTTAGCGCGTCTAGCCGTCAGTTTTTTTCTTAAAGATGAACTTTTGTTAAGTCCAGCTCAGGTATCTGCCATTTTGGGGATTGTAACCTTACCTTGGATGATTAAACCTGTGTTTGGGTTTGTGTCTGACGGTTTACCCATATTTGGCTATCGTCGTCGCCCCTACTTGATTTTATCAGGGATTTTGGGAGCTATTTCTTGGATTAGTTTGGCAACGGTGGTTAATACACCCATAACAGCCACATTAGCGATCGCTTTGGGTTCTCTATCGGTGGCTGTGAGTGATGTAATTGTTGACTCCCTGGTAGTGGAAAGGGCAAGGGTTGAATCCCAAGATGATGCGGGTTCCTTACAATCTATTTGCTGGGGTGCATCTGCTTTGGGAGGTTTGATGACTGCTTATTTTAGCGGTCTTCTCCTAGAACATTTTACTAATCGCACTGTATTTTGGATTACTGCTTCCTTCCCTTTATTAGTTTCCGGTGTGGCTTGGTTAATTGCTGAAAGCCCAATCAGTAAAGATGGGAATCATCTGAATGATGAAAATACACTGAGTATCAAAAAACAATTGGGACAACTCCGCCAAGCAGTGACACAGAAAGCGATTTGGCTACCCACAGCTTTTATATTTATTTGGCAGGCTACACCCACCGCAGATGCAGCATTTTTCTTTTTCACAACTAACGAATTACACTTTCAACCGGAATTTTTAGGGAGAGTTCGCTTAGTCACAAGTGTTGCAGCTTTAGTAGGAATTTGGATATTTCAACGCTTCCTGAAAACCGTTCCCTTCCGGGTAATTTTTGCTTGGAGTACTGTGATGTCAGCGGCTTTAGGGATGACAATGCTGCTATTAGTAACCCACGCGAACCGAGCTATTGGTATTGATGACCATTGGTTTAGTTTGGGCGATAGCTTAGTCTTAACTGTAATGGGACAGATTGCCTTTATGCCCGTGTTGATATTAGCAGCAAGGCTGTGTCCCCCTGGAGTGGAAGCGACATTATTTGCTCTGTTGATGTCCGTTTGTAACTTGGCTGGATTGGTTTCCTACGAGTTAGGAGCAGGATTGATGCATTTATTGGGCGTTAATGAAAATAACTTTGAGTTACTTTGGCTGTTGGTAGTTATAACCAACTTCAGTACATTGTTACCCCTACCATTTCTCAACTGGTTACCCCCTGCAAGCTTCCAAGGTGAGACATTTACACCTGATACCATGCCAGAATTGGTGCTACAGCCAGTAGAAGAAACTGTTGAATAATCAACAGCGTAATTATACTTAGGAAAATAAGTTCTAATTCAAACACAAAAAACAAGCCACATAATTAATATATGCAGACTTTTCCCCAACCAGAAAATACATCTACCATTACAGAAAAATCCTATACTCGTGAAGACTGGCAAACAGGATATCAATCCCTAAAACAAGAGTTTGATTATTGGATAGAAGATATCGAAGGTGAAATACCTCCAGAACTAAACGGTACTCTGTTTAGAAATGGTCCTGGTTTACTAGATATTAATGGACAAAATATCCATCATCCCTTTGATGGAGATGGGATGATTAGCCGCGTTACCTTTACCAATGGACGCGCCCATTTTAGCAATCGTTATGTACGTACTCCAGGTTACGTAGAAGAACAAAAAGCTGGTAAAGTCCTCTATCGCGGTGTTTTCGGCACCCAAAAACCGGGGGGATGGCTGGCTAACTTGTTTGACTTGAAAAACAAAGAAATTGCCAATACCAGCGTTATTTACTGGGGTGGTAAACTCCTAGCATTGTGGGAAGCTTCGGAACCCTATGGTCTAGATCCTCAAACTTTAGATACTTTAGGTAAAGACTACTTGGATGGAGGATTAGCAGCAGGTGATGCTTTCTCCGCTCATCCACGGTGTGACCCTAGTAGTCACTTAGATGGTGGAGAACCTTGCTTAGTCAACTTTTCCATCAAACCCACAGGATTATCCACCACTATTACGGTTTTTGAATTAGATACAACGGGTAAAGTAATCAGAAAACACCTCCATAGCGTTCCTGGATTTGCCTTTATCCACGACTTTGTCATTACTCCCAACTACTGTATTTTCTTCCAAAATCCAGTGAGCTTCAATCCTCTACCTTTTGTCACAGGGATGGCTGGAGCAGGACAATGTGTAAAGTTTCAACCTAATAAACCAACTCGCATTCTCATCATTCCTCGCAAACACAAAAATAGAGAAATTAAAACCCTCGAAACCCAATCAGGTTTTGTCTTTCACCATGTCAATGCCTTTGAGCAAGGTGATGAAATTATTATTGATTCAGTATGTTATGAGTCCTTACCAGAGATAGAACCGGGTGCGGATTTTCGTCAAGTTGACTTTGATGCGATCGCACCAGGAAAATTGTGGCGTTTTCACCTTAACATAGAGGATGGCACAGTTAAAAAGAAATTGATAGAAAGTCGCTGTTGTGAGTTTCCCAGCATTCATCCGCAAAATGTAGGGCGGGACTATCGATATTTATACATCGGTGCAGCCCATGCAGCTACAGGAAATGCACCATTGCAAGCATTCCAAAAAATCGACTTGGAGACGGGAGAAAAGCAAGTATGGAGTATTGCACCGCGAGGATTTGGCGGGGAACCCATATTTGTACCTCGTTCCAACGCCACGGCTGAAGATGATGGTTGGGTATTAGCTGTAATTTATGACGCAGAACACCATCGTTCTGATGTGGTGATTTTGGATGCCAAGGATTTGCATCGGCAACCTATAGCGCGGTTGCATTTGAAGCATCATATTCCCTATGGTTTACATGGTAATTTCACAGATAAAGTGTTTGTTAGTTGATTTTTTACTGCTATCAATAAGCTCCCCGACTTCTTCCAGGATACCAGTGGTGAATCAAGAGTATCACCTTCTTGGAAGTGGGGAAGTGGGGGCAGAAAAACAAGTCCAAATTATGACAATAATCCCCGACTTTTCATTTTACCAATCGTATGATTCGTAGGGGCGGGGTTCCCCCGCCCCTACAATGTGGGATAATTTATTTCTTGGAAGTCCCTTATACAATTTAGCTAGGCATTATGAATTACTCCCTTCCCGGTAGAAGATTACCTATAACGTAGGTTGGGTTGAACGAAGTGAAACCCAACAGCGTGTTGGGTTTCGTTCCTCAACCCAACCTACAATTTTTCGGTCATCTTAAAGCATGACGGGAGTAATTTGTCACCCCTAGTAAATAATCTAACCTAATGTTCTGACCAGCAGTACGGGACAAGTCGCATTTACGCGCACGTAGTCAGATAAGGAAGCACCTATAAGTCTGTCTATATCTACTAAATTCTTCGCAATTGAAGGCCGGCGATCAGGGGAACCTAAAAGTAATAAATCAACATTCTTTTCATCTGCTAAACGACAAATTTCTTCCCCTGGTTTACCGCTACTATTTATGCAACGATATTGAACTCCTTGCCTTTTAGCTTCAGCAATAGCATCAGCAAAAATGGGATTTTGTTCTGCATCAGTGCCAGAAGTTTCTGATTTTTTACCAGTTAGATTTTTTGTGACATTAGCGAAAATCAGTTCACCACCCTTAATATCTCGGAGCAAGAACAAAGCCAGCTTCAAGCTATTTTTCGCCGCATCAGACTTATCTAACGCGACCATAATACGGTTAACTCTCTTGACATAAATGTCATCTTTCACCAGCAACATGGGGCGAGAAGACAATTGGAAAACGTACTGACTAACTGAGTTCTTTAAAATAGATTGCAGTCGTTTGAGACCGCGAGAACCCATAACAATCAGGTCTGCATCAACTTCATCAGCAACCTGAGCAACCGTCAGTTTTGGATCGCCTTGGCGCAAAATCGAGGAAACATTTGCGGGGTCTAAATTCAAATACTGAATAGCATTAGCCAGTATTTTACCTCCCTCTTCCCACTTTGCGGTCATTGCGTCAGAAGAGTTTTGTTTGGGAACTACGTGTAAAATATTTACCTTTGCACCTTGGAGAGATGGAACATCTACAAGCATTTTCATCATCTCTTCGGCATGACCCAGTCCAGAAACAGTTAGTAAAATTTTATTTATCATCTGACTTTTGATTGTGTCAATTGGTATAGTTTTCGCTGTTATATTCTAGCGGTTTTTAATGGTATCAAATACAATGGTTTTACAACCATATAAATTTTTTTAAAATCGCGCTTAATTTTGAATTAATACACAAAATTTTAGTCTAATTGTTCGGTATCAGTGTTGAAATATTTCCTTTTGTGATATATGCCTCCTGGAAAAATCAGATGGTAATAATCAAATCATCAAATCTAATCCATAGATTTGATCAATAATTCCTTGATGATACAAGCCCTCCGCAGTGGCTTGAGGTGGGGAACCCCGTCAAAGCACTACTCTGTTGGATTCATCCGTGGAGAGGGAAAAAATACTATTTTTAATTCTGCCTGATTTCTGCAATTTAAATAATAAATTTTATGATTTTTAATTTAGATTAACTATTTTTAATTAAAAAAAATGACAATTGCTTTCAACAAACAAGGCAGTGCCGATGAAAAAGTTGTTCACCACCAAGCATGAAAGAGAGTTTTTTCCTTTACAGCCCATACCCTGCTTGTTGATACCCTGCCCCGGAGTAAATAGAGGTATAAGCTGCTACTATTACTTATTACCGAAATATTGGGGTCTAAAGCCCTGTCTTTTGAGGCAGAATGTTTTTGGGACGGGGTTTGAATCCCGGTCACAAAAACAAACTTATTACTTATTAC
>JASJCJ010000042.1 GCA_030066045.1 Calothrix sp. MO_167.B12 | reverse complement strand
AGGCAGTGCGAAATGGAAGTGCCGACTGATAACATTGGCGTTAGCGAAGCGGGACGAAGGGAGGCGCACTTTACGCTTTGTAGCAAGGCAATTCCCGGTATACAGGGAAGTGGGTAAGTACTACTCCTCTGCTTACCTATCCCCGAAAGGGGTACGGCTAATTTATTAGCCGTGTCGTGTTGACTCCGTGGTCTCAAGACGCACGGTTTCCACACTCCCGGAGATTTTTAGATGAATGTTTGTTTAAAGTGATTGTCATGGCTCCAGCCAAGATTCTTGTTGTTGATGACGACCCTGCGGTTCGGAATTTAATCCAACGCTTTTTAATGAAACAAAGCTACCAGGTGGAGGCTGCCGAAGATGGTAAGACTGCCTTAGCCCTATTTGAGCAATTTAATCCAGATCTGGTTATTTTAGATGTAAATTTACCAGACGTTATCGGTTTTAATCTATGTCAAGAGATGCAAAGCCGCAATGGCGTTTTTGTCCTCATGCTCACTAGTCGTGCGGATGAAGCTGACAAAATTCGAGGCTTTTCTAAAGGTGCCGATGATTATCTTACCAAACCGTTTGGTTTGGGAGAACTGGAAGTCAGAGTAGCCGCAATATTGCGCCGCCAGCGAGTTGTAACAACAGCGGAACAAAAGCGTCTGGTATTTGAAAAATTAATGATCGATCCGGTGCGTCGGGAAGTGGCATTAAATAGTCAACCAATTTCTTTAACTGCACTTGAGTTTGATTTATTACATTTTCTCGCCAGCCATCCTGGTCGTGTGTGGCGACGAGCTGAACTAATCCAGGAAGTCTGGGATTATGAATATGTAGGAGACCAAAGGGTTGTTGATGTACATATTGGTCAAATCCGTAAAAAGATTGAAGCTGATGCCACCCAGCCAGCATTAATTCAAACTGTACGCGGTGTTGGTTATAAATTTGAATGTCCACTCAATCCCAACAGTTAAAGAAAGTTGAATCGTTTACAGAATTTAGCGCGAAGCCCACGAGTAACAAGGTAAATCTTTAAGAGATTTACCTTGTTACACCCTGTAAGCGTGGAATGTGGTGCAAGATACAGTGGCGTGCCGTAAGCATGAGATTTTTTTGTCGCATAATCATCTCAAATTGTTATTAGCGGTAAAGCTCGTAAAAAATTAAAGCTTCGACTTCGCTGTTGCTTTAACATCGAGCAAAGTCGAAATATGAACTAGGTGTTTTCTTTGCCAGTTTTGTAACTGGATTTTTACTCCTGTGGAGAATTCTTCGCCTATACTCAGCATGGCTGGTTAATTTCCTCTAAAACTACGTGAGTTCGACGAAATTTTGATGCTAAAACCCTTATGAATCAAGGATTTGTACAATTCAAGTGAGGAATCACTTCCCAAATAGTTGAGAATAAACTCAACAATTAACCTAAACTTAGTAAATCAGTGTGAGTTCGACAGAACTCAGGTAAATTTTAACTCCGAACTCCGAACTCCGAACTCACGTTAAAACTGTATCAACAGGACAAGCCCTACCCTATCAAGCCAGAAATAATAGATTTTCGGTCTGAGAAAAAATGATCTACATCGCGCGGGCAGCCCGTGAATGCTTGTGGAGGGTAAAGTAATCTGAAACATTGCTCATCGATTTTCCTTGGGGTGTTTTGGGTCTTCCAATGTTCGCGTAGCGTGCCGGAAGGCTTAGCAAGAATCCCACCCATTCAATGGGTGGGAGTGTCAATTGTTGACTCCAGACTGTTCTGCTGCGTAATCATTTTCTTCTGGTGGTTTAGATATATCTTCCTCATAGAAGACATCGAGATCGAACCAGAAGGTTGTACCAATTCCCACTTCACTAACTAAGTTAACCTTGCTATGGTGCTTTTCTTCAATAATATTTCTGACAATTGAGAGTCCTAAACCAGTACCTTCTAAGGTATGAACTCGGTTTTCCACCCGGAAAAAGCGAGCAAAAATTGCTTGTTGGTCTTCTGAGCCAATGCCAATACCAGTATCAGATATTTCCACTCGGACTTGAGATTTTTTGTTAGAAGATTGAGGTTTTGCAGCTAATTGATAAGCGCGCAGAGCTACTTTCCCTCCCGCTTTGGTAAATTTCAGGGCATTACCAACTAAATTAGCCAATACTTGTAGTAATAAATCATAATTGCCGATGACTGGAGGTAATTCTGGAGCTATATCTTGGATGAGTTCAATGCCTTTATCTTTCGCATTGAGTTGGTAGGTTCGCAGGGTTTGTTCGATCGCCTGCCCTAAATCTACCCCTTGTAAACTATAATTACGCCCAGATTCTAACTTAGACAAATCTAGTACATCATTTACCAAACGTGTCAAGCGATCGGTTTCATGATTGACTGTTTCTAAAAATTCCTGCCTTTCTTCTACACCCAAATCTTCTCCGTAGTCATGTAATGTTTCGATAAAGGATTTGATGTTAAACAGGGGAGTACGGAGTTCGTGGGAGACGTTACTGATAAATTGGCTTTTGGCTTCGTTAAGTTCTACCTCCCGGGTAATATCTTGTATGGTAATGGCGATACCTTTAATACTTTCCCTTTGTAAGTTAAGCACCGTAGTTAAGAGGATGCGAACGGTTTTATTGTTAGGTTCGTTGAGGTGAATGCGAAATTCTGCACTTTCACACTCTCCCGATGCCATTTCGTATAAGGGACGGGTAATTTCTGTTTGAACTTTAGATGGCAATTTATGGAGAACATTACTACCCACAACATCAGACGTATCCCAGTCAAAAATATTTCTGGCAGTGGGGTTAACTAAAATTACCTGCATATTATTGTCAATCAGTACTGCCCCATCGGCAATGGTAGAAACCAGGGTTTCCAATTTTGCCTTTTCGGCAGTTAATTCTTCAATATTTTGCTCTTCATAGCGTTCTAAACGCTCTGCCATTTCATTAAAGCTGAAAATCAATTCCCCTAATTCACCTCCTAGGGGTAAGTCAATGCGCTGCTTGAAATTTCCTGCTGCAATTTGTTTAACCCCCCCCAATAGTTCTTTGATGGGTTTAGTAATGGTGAGAGCGTTAATTACTCCCCCTAAAATCACCATTACCCAAATAGAGATGAAAACTGCGATGGTCACATCACGGGTAAAATTGGAAGAAATTACAGCTGTGGGGTTGGGATTAATCCCAATTGCCAATACACCAAAATATTTTTTGTCTACCATCAGGGGTACAAACACATCAGTCACTATGCCACCGGGACTCATGTGTTGTCGCACCATAGGTTTACCTCCGTGGGAGGCATAGTTGGCTGGTAATTTAATCCGCCTTTCAATACTCAGGGATGTTTCCACTTCAGGATTGAGAAAGGGAATACCAAAAAAGATTTTCCCTGTGTCATCAGCGTAGAGCATATAGCGGACACTGGAGGTACTGCCGTAGAAGCGCCGAGAAAATTGAGCAACTTCAGTCAGATTATTCTCAGCCACCAGAGGTGCTACATTGGCGGCAAGAAGTAGTCCTAAATCACTACCAAATCGGGTATCGTTGAGGCGAGCATCCTGTTGAATGGTGTTCACCGCCCAAAAGGTCAAACCACTCATAACCAAAGATACAACTAACGTAGCAGCAGCCAAAAGTTTGGTCTGGAGAGTAAACTCAGACCACCAATTAGCGATCGCTTGTCGGATGGTTTTAAAAATAGCAAGCATTATGAACTACCCCTGGCTAACTTCGTTTGAGCCAGGGGTTTCTACATCCCCCAGCATAGCCAAGGATTTTTGACGCTTCCTTGCCCCTAGTTGCTTCATGGTTCCCGCAGTTTCGCGGGTATATGACATAATCAGTTTGACGGCTATTTTTAAGCAAAATATCATCTATATTTAAAACTATAGAGGCGTACCATTTTCTATTGCGGTGAATTATATCTAAAGCCTTGGTATATCCCCAAACTCTAGCGTTACCTCGCATTTGTATTTGACTAATGTTTGCTAATTCTAAATAGCCATTGTCCCCAATACTATGTACTTCCCATCCAGTTTTAGATGAGTAACTCCATCCTGAATAACGACGAATTGATTTTAACTTTGGATAATTTACTAGACCTTTAAAGAAACGCTGAAAAGCAAAATCAACAGGTTTTAATGTTGCTTGCAAAGCTTGAGAATTGATTTGTTTATATTCTGTCCGAACCTGTTTAAACTCAGGTAAGCAATTCTGTTGCTCAAAGTATGAAGCTGATTGAGCAAACTTTTTGTAAGATGTGATTCTATTAGAGACTGCGGCGTTGTAGAGTTCCTTATGCAATCTCCTGTGATAGTGCAATAAACTGTCCACTTTCTTGGTTGGATACAACCTAAAAGTTGCTCTACGTAACGCCATTGATTATCACCTCCCCTTTGATGTCTAATTCATGGTATATTATCATATTTACATATTTAGCAGATACAAACGATCGTTAGTTAATGTTGTCCAAAACTCAACTACCCCATTGCTTATTTTATTTGTGGTAAAAATCAGCAATAGGGCGTTTCATTTTTGACTCGCTGACATAAACGCCCTGCTGGAGTCTGAGGACGGGGAATTGCGCGAATTTGTGAAAAAAGTTGTTAGTAGTTTTTTTATAGCAAACCCCAACAACTAAAAAATTAACAGTTAATTAGGCAAATAGGGAAGGAGGAGAGGAGTTAGGGAGTGATGGAGTGATGGAGTGATGGAGTGATGGAGTGAGGGAGTGATGGAGTGATGGAGTGATGGAGTGAGGGAGTGATGGAGTGTAGACGCATAGCGTCTACAGCCTTGAGAATAAATAACCGAAAAACTGAAAACTCCACTCAATTTTCTTTCCCTCTTTCACTCCTTCCCTCTTTCACTCCTTCCCTCTTTCACTCTTCCCCTCCTCCCCTCACCTGACTCGATAACCAATATCACGGCGGTAATACATTCCTTCAAATTCAATGCATCTAATTCCAGCATAAGCTCTATCTAAGGCTTGCTGGAAATTTTCTCCGATGGCGGTGACGTTTAAAACTCGCCCTCCATCTGTCATAATTTGTTGACCTAATAATTTTGTCCCTGCATGAAAGACTGTGACTCCCAATGCTTCGGCTTGCTCAATCCCGGAAATTAATTTCTCTTTTTCATAATTACCAGGATAACCACCAGAAGCAGCTACCACGGTGGCGGCTACTCCCTGTTTCCAAGTGATGGGTGGCATTTCTCCTAGACGTTGCTGAATGCAAGCCAACATCAATTCTTCTAAGGGTGTTGCCAATAACGGTAAGACTACTTGGGTTTCGGGATCGCCAAAGCGACAGTTAAATTCTAAGACTTTCAACTCTCCTTGGGGAGTTATCATCAAACCGGCATACAATACTCCGCGATAATCAATGCCTCTACCTTGCAAAGTCGCAATTGCTGGTTCTAATACCTCTGTCTGCACTTTTGCCATTAATTCTGGGGTGGCAATGGGTGCGGGTGCATAAGCTCCCATGCCACCCGTATTATCCCCCGTATCTCCTTCCCCAATCCGTTTATGATCCTGAGCTGGTAACAAGGGGCGAATGGTTAACCCATCAGTTAATGCCAACACGGACACCTCTTGTCCTGCTAAATATTCTTCGATGACTACAAATTTTCCCGCACTGCCAAATTGTCCCTGGAAAATTGACTCAATGGCTGATTCTGCTTGCTCTATTGTAGTTGCTACAATTACGCCCTTTCCCGCTGCCAAACCATCTGCTTTGACGACTATGGGCGCTCCCTGAGCTTGGACATAGGATTTCGCTTCTGGAGTCTGGGTAAATACCGCTGCCTTTGCTGTGGGAATACCTGCTTCTTGCATTAAAGCTTTTGACCAAGCCTTACTTGCCTCAATCTGTGCCCCTGCTTGGGTTGGACCAAATACCATGATATCTTGCGATCGCAGATAGTCGGTAATGCCTTTTGCTAGGGGTACTTCTGGTCCCACTACCACCATATCTACCCCCTCTTTGAGCGAAAATTTACTAATTCCCTCAAAGTCATCTACCTTTAGTAGTAAATTTTGGCAACCTGACATAATTGCTGTACCACCATTACCAGGGACACAATATACCTGTTCTACTTGCTGAGATTGTAATAACTTCCAAGCCAGGGCGTGTTCCCGCCCTCCATTACCAACAACTAAAATTTTCACAAATTTCCTCACCAACAGAGCAAAGCGAGAATAGTTACTAAAAATATAGTCAAATATAACAAGACTTATTTTTAGCTTTACCAGAAGTAATCCTGATGGGACGGACTACACGCCCCGGCAGTCGCTACCCTTCGGGAAGCCGCACTGCGTGCGTCTACAATTCGAGGAAAAGGGATGGCGCGCTGCCTCCCCTATCCCTGGGTCAAAGACTGTTGGGATTAATTTTCGCATAATATTAGAACTGCCATTCACATCCGCGACGTTGATTTTTCACCTGGTAAGTTTGACTGAATAACAGCTTTTGTTTTGTTGTAGAACTGATTTAAACTCTTTAATGATCGTCCGTTAATCAGAACAGGTCTAAAACCTTATTGGTTTGATGTTAACACCCCTAAATTATCTACCCCAATATCAATAGCTGCTACCACTTCAGAGTTATTTACAAAAAATGGGCGAACCGTGCGTTATTACTTATTACTTATTACTTATTACTTATTACTTATTACTTAATTCAACGTATGGTGTTCGTTTTTTCATAAACTATCTCAATTACATATGGACCTATCTTGAGAACTATTCTAAATTGAGCTATATTTTTGACAAAAATTGGAATGACAATATCTGTACCAGATAATTGAAATAATCCTTTTTTCAAGCCAGTTTTACTAATTGCCTGAATAGTATAAGTTAATAAATTACTTCCTTGATTTTTGTGTTTGTATTTTGGTGATTTTGGTTTATCAGTAAACTTATTTTAGCTTAATTGATAAACTTTATTTGCCTCAAAAAATGACTGAAAATTTGGCGATAAAATCTTAATAATTTGTTGACTGACTTTTCTTGAAAATGCTTGATAATCTGGTTGCCCTTTTACTAGATGGTAACCTTGATTGAAGCTGAGATATTTTTTTCAAATATGAATGATTGACGAACTAAGTAATTAGCATAGTTGTATAAATTTGGCGATAAAAAACATAAGTTTTCTATCTGTTTCCACATCGGACTAGAATATTTCACTATATGTTCACTATATGTTTCTCAACATACCTGATGTATTTGATTTAGTTCGTAGTGATATTATCTCATATAATCAAAGAAGATTGGTTGATGTATTTGACTATACTTAATGCTATTTGACTATATTTGTGTTGAATGTTTGTGATACCCTGAGGCTACTCCTGTTTAAATTTTTTCAGCTATCAAAAATTTTTTCAATACTGATGAACCCAAATAAAAAAATAAATATTTTATACAAGTAGTATGGCACGCGAACAAGTTAATATTCTACTTTTTTCCGATTGTCAGAGAAAATTTGAATTTCCTGGAAGCAGAAGTATTAATAATATTACTGGTGATGCTGGTTGTTGGAAAACAGCATTGAGAGAACTAAGAGACAATACATCTGAGTATTTTATACAGTTACACATAATTGAGGCCGAGGATTTTTTAGACGCAGCATCAATTTTACAGTCTCAATTAATTGATGTAGCGATACTAGATTTATCAGATAATCACGCCAATGGTTTAGTCACTATTTCTGGTTTATGCTCCTTAGCTCCCCAAGTAGCAGTTGTAGCGATCGCTAATTGGGAAGATGAGGAAATATTAACACAAGTGATTCAAATGGGGGCGCAGGAATATTTAGTCAAGAGTCAGATTACTGCTCAAATTTTACGACGGACATTGTTATTTGCGATCGCTCGCCAAAAAAGTTACAGGGAAGTTATAGAGTGCCAAAAAATACGGCAAGAGTTAGAGAGAAAGGAAAAACAGAGAAGGGAAAGTTATCTGCGTAGGCGAAGTTATACTCTGATGCAACTGGCAAAAAGTCAGACGTTGCAACAAGGAAATCTCCAAGCTGCATTGATGGAAATAACGGCAGCTGCTGCTAGGACGTTGCGGGTACAGCGAGTTAGTATCTGGTTATATAACGAGGATTATTCAAAGGTTGAATGCGTGGATGTATATGATGCCATTACTGAACTTCATAGTTCGGGAGGGTCACTGTTAAAGGCAAATTATCCTTCCTATTTTCAAGCGCTGGAAGTACAACGTAGTATGGCAGTTACTGATGCTGTCAATGATCCCCGTACTCGAGAATTGTGGGCTAACTACCTATCTGTATTGGGGATTTCTTCTTTACTGGATGCTTCAATTTGGTTGGGTGGAAGTTTGGTAGGAGTAGTTTGTCACGAACATATGGGAGAATTTCGTCAATGGCAATTGGAGGAAGAGAATTTTGCGGGTTCCATTGCAGATTTTGTGGCTTTGGCGATAGAAGCTAGTGAGAGAAAAGCGGCTCAAGAGGCACTGCGGCAAAGTGAGGCGCAATTTCGGGCAATTTTTGAGCGTTCTTCTATTGGTATTGGGTTGGTAGATATGAGGGCGCGGATTGTTGAGACTAATCCGGTTTTGTCTCAAATGTTGGGGTATAGCCAAGAAGAGTTATGTGGTAAGCGGTTCACAGATATTATCTGCAAACAAGCTGGAGATGTAGAGCTTTATAAAAAACTCCTGTGGGGGATGCAGGAGCGTTTAGAGATGGAAAGGCAGTTTTTTCGTCGGGATCGGCGGCTGGTTTGGACTCTTTTAAATGTATCTTTGATTCCGAATAAACATGGCAAACCAAAGTTTTTCCTGGCTATGGTTGAGGATATTAGCAAGCGCAAACAAACTGAATTGCAACTACTTGCTAGTAAGGAAGCAGCAGAAGCAGGTAGTCGAGCCAAGAGTCAATTCCTAGCTACTATGAGCCATGAATTACGTACTCCTTTGAATGCGATTATGGGATTATCCCAATTTTTGCAACAAGAGATGGTGGGAAATCTCAATTATAAACAGCAAGAATATATTGATTGTATTTATAGAAGTGGAGAACACTTGTTGGCACTGATTAATGATATTTTAGATTTATCTAAGGTAGAAGCAGGTAAAGAAGAATTATCACTGTCAAAATTACACATTCAAGATTTATGTAATTATGTAATTTCCACAGTACGCGATCGCGCTTTAGAAAAGGGATTACAATTAACAACAAAAATTGATACTCAAGCAGATATTTGTATTGCAGATGACCGACGACTCAAGCAAATGCTGCTGAATTTATTAACTAATGCTATTAAATTTACCCCAGCAGGAACAGTTTCTTTGGAAGTCAAGAAAGTAAAACAAGGAATTACTTTTACTGTTATGGATACGGGTATTGGTATTACTACGGAACAATTGCAATTTTTATTTACTCCCTTCAAACAGTTAGATAGTAGGTTGAATCGCCAGTATGAAGGAACGGGATTAGGTTTGGCTTTGACACGGAAGTTAGCGCGGTTACATGGTGGGGATGTAACTCTGGAATCGACTGTAGGCAAAGGTAGTCGATTTACTTTATTTTTACCAGTTATCACTGCCCAGGATCAGGATCAATCTCAGATAAATGAGGATTATCATTCATTTACATCCGCCGATTCTCCCATTTCTGAGGTATGTGCTGCTCCCACCACTAAACGTATTTTACTGTTGGAAAGTCAGGAGAAGGCAGGAAAATTATTACAAGATTATTTACAGGCGATTGGATTCCAAGTCCAGTATTTGCAAGATGGGAAGGAGTTTTTCCAGAAGGTGCATAACCAGCAGCCAGACTTAATTTTATTAGATGGGGACTGGTTAGGCGACAAGCACACGGGGTGGGATTTGCTGGCGCAACTGCGACAAGATAAAGATTTTCCAGATTTGCCAGTAGTAATGATGATATCAGCAAATACCACAGATAAAAGCGATCGCTATACAGCTAATGAGTGTCTGAATAAGCCTTTGGGCATTGTGCAGTTAGAGTCAATTATTATGCAATATCTCGGTTAGGGATTTTATAGCGCTACGCGCAAGTAATAAGTAATAAGTAATAAGTAATAAGTAATAAGTAATAACGCACGGTTCGCCCATTTTTTTTGAAGTTAGAGAAATTGATAAATAACGTGAGAATAGAGATTTGGAGTCAATCAGGTTTTTTGTTGGTGGCATTTGCAGGCAAAATTAATACGCCCACTTGCGCTCACAATCTCAATCAAACGCTAAAACCATGATTATTTCGTTCTGCATTTTTCCTAACTCGATTTCAAATGGGCGAACCGGGAGTAATAAGTTTACTGTTCATAGGTTTGGTGCATTTAACAATGTCCTAACATATGTACGTAGTGCTATACTTGCCTTTGAAGGAGGGAATTCTTAACGGTGAGGGTTTTCGCCTAGATGAATAAAACAACATCCCACATCATCAGGGCACGGCATCCAAAATGTTTACCCTTGTTGAGAATAATCTTAATGGTGCCGTGCCCCTACGAGATCGTTTATTTTTGCCTTTCCCAGAAGGGATATTAACTACAATTTAATGGTGACGGTTTTGATTTCAGTGTAATGTTCTAAACCATATTCACCGAGTTCTCTACCTATACCAGATTGCTTGAAACCACCGAAAGGTGCAGCAGCATCAAACACATCAAAGCAGTTGACCCACACCGTACCAGCACGGACATTATTAGCAATGGTGTGTGCCTTGCTAATATCTTGAGTCCATACGGCTGCGGCTAGACCGTACATGGTATTATTTGCCCGTTCAATGACTTCATTGATGTCTTTAAATTTGATGATACTCATCACCGGACCGAAGATTTCTTCTTGGGCAATTTTCATGTAGTCTTTAACATCAGTAAATACCGTGGGTTGAATGAAGAAACCGCGATCGCCGAGACGATGACCACCACATAACATTCGTGCCCCTTCTCGCATTCCCGACTCGATATAGCCGATTACTTTATCAAACTGCTCTTTGTCTACTTGGGGTCCTTGTTCAGTATTAGAGTCAAAGGGATCGCCTACAACCCGGCGTTGGGCACGTTCTACACTCTTGGCTACGAACTCGTCATAGCATCTTTCTTCCACAAACAGCCGGGAACCCGCACAACAACACTGTCCTTGGTTAAAGAATAAAGCTTGGTGAGAACCTTCAATGGCTGCATCCAAATCAGCATCAGCAAACACAATGTTAGGACTCTTACCGCCTAGCTCTAAAGATACCCGTTTCAGGTTACTTTTAGCGGCTGCTTCCATAACCAAATGTCCAACTTCTGTGGAGCCGGTAAATGCCAGTTTATCAATATCCATGTGATTGGCGATCGCAGCTCCGGCGGTGGGACCATATCCTGAGAGCAAATTCACCACACCGGGAGGAAAACCAGCTTCAATAATCAACTCACCCACCCGTAAGGCTGATAAGGGAGTTTGTTCGGCTGTTTTCATCACCACGGTATTACCAGTTGCTAAAGCTGGCCCTAGCTTCCAAGCCTGCATCAATAGGGGAAAGTTCCAGGGGATAATCTGCCCCACTACACCCACAGGTTCGTGACGGGTATAGCAGAAGTAAGGACCGTTGAGGGGAATGGTCTTTCCTTGTACTTTATCTGCCCAGCCTGCATAATAACGATAACAAGCAATGACTAAGCCCAAGTCACCGTAGGAATTTTGTAGTGGCTTGCCGTTATCTAAGGTTTCCAACTGGGCTAATTCGTCAATATTCTGCTCGATTAAATCCGCTAGCTTATACAGTAGTCCACCCCGGCGAGTGGCTGACATTTGCCGCCATTCCCCGCTGTTAAATGCCATACGAGCAGCGATGACTGCCTTATCTACATCGGCGGCATCAGCTTCTGCGACATCACAAATGACTTCTCCTGTAGAAGGGTTAATAGTTTCAAATTTACGACCACTGACACTGTTTACCCATTCATTGTTAATCAGCAGTTTGGTGGGACCAATTTTTACCTGTTGCTCTGGTCTTGTTGCCGTAACCATCAGGTCCTCCTCAAGCTTTTTTCTAAAAATGCTTTCAATCTACCAATCTGGAAATTAAGCAGCGATCGCGACATTTTTTGAGCTTAACTTCCTTAATTTTGATTGGTCTAATTATTATGTTGTCTGATATACAGTCAAGATGAGTTTTTTTTAATATATTGTTATGCTTTGCTTTACAAAATGTTTACAAAATATTTTTGATATCAAGGTGATACCGTTTCACAAAAACCCTGATACAAGTACAGATGACATAGAGACGTTGCAATGCAACGTCTCTACATGATTTATATGTATCATCAATAGCATGAATTGGTATGAATGCAGTTACCAGTTGTTTTCCCCTGATATTTGAATGTTGTTGTATTTGCAAGTTTCTGATGAGGTTGAAAGTTATTTGCGAAGAATTATCCACATGAATCATGATGTGTCATCAGGAATACGAACATTAGTCTTCTACTACCCATTTAGCAACTAGGTATTCACGATCGCCTTTATATTCTTTCACCCAAACCATCACCAGATTAGGTCGAGTATGGGTATTATCTTCAACTGGAAAACTATTTGACCATGTAATTAATTGTGATGGATATGCAATATCTCGCAAGCTGACTACAGATTTCATTGAATTCTATCCCTTTGTGTGTGTGTTCTATATAACATCTACAGCTATTGAGATATTTACGTATTACTTCATAAAAATATATATTTTGTGAACAAGAAGCAGGGGGAATGCTTCTTCCCTCTTCCTTCTAGCTAGAAAATAGGGAGTTCGGAGTTCGGAGTTCGGAGTTCGGAGTAGGGGCGGGGTTTCCCCGCCCAGAGTGAAGGGAATTATTTTCATGATTGGTTGTGTACCAAAGTTCATGTAGACGCGCGAAGCGTGGCTTCTCGCAGAGTGGGGCTAGCTTGAAAGAGGGTGTAGGGTGTAGGGGAAAGAACCCTTCTTTCATTGGGTGATGAAAAAACTTTTTCATCGGCACTTCCCTCTTCCTTCTTCCTTCAGTTAACAGAAAATAGTATTAATCTTACTCAACTCCAACCAGGTGCTCACGCCTATAATTCCATCTACAGGTAATCCCGTTTGTTTCTGTAATTCTTTGACTGCGGCTGCTGTAATTGGACCAAAATCACCATCAAGTTCCCCTTGGTAGTATCCACCAATGGCCAGCCTTGCTTGAACCTTCTCTACCAATTCACCCTTGCTACCAAACTTGAGAATTGGCATATCCGCCGGCGCACCCTTGTAAAGTGATAACCAAGTGCGATCGCCTACAATACCATCTTCTACCAAGAAATTAATGCTTTGGTAAAGTATCACCGCTTGTTTCGTTTTCGCACCAAATATACCGTCGATTACTTCTTCCCCAGGAAATACACAAGCACCTTGTTCATTTAGGTAGACGAAAACCCGATGGGGTAATAGCAATTTTTGTAGTTCTTTAACCGCTTCACCCCGAGAACCTTCTTTAAGCAAGGGTTTATTTAAGTCAGATGTAGAGTTTGTAGTGTGAGTAGCAAATGTCATCGTTTTGACTCCTGGATATTTTTAGTCTGATTGTTAAATACTTTCAGAGTTAACTACAAAAATCCGTAAAAGCATTTCCGATGACAGTTATTTTTCTGTCACATTAAGAGTACTTCCCCAATAATTAAGAATTATGAATTATGAATTAAATTAACGCTCTTAATAAAGCTTGTAGTTTTAATTGAATTTCTATCAATTCCTTATCCGGATCTGAACCCGCCACAATACCAGCACCAGCATACAATCTAGCGCGATCACCATTTATTAATGCGGAACGAATACCAACAATAAATTCACAATTCCCCTCGGTATCTACCCATCCCAATGGTGCAGCATATAAGCCTCGCTCAAAACTTTCGTAATGGCGAATTTCTCCGCAAGCAACATCGGGTAATGCTCCAGCTACTGCTGGTGTAGGATGCAATTGAGCAACTATTTTTAAGGGATGTACGTGAGCTGGGACAATAGAAGTAATGGGTGTCCATAAATGTTGAATATTAGATAACTGTCGCAAACGTGGCGGTAGTACTTGGGGTAATAAGCCTAATTGAGATAAACTTTGAGTAATAAAATCAATGACTAAATTATGTTCGCGCCTTTCTTTGTCGCTACTGAGTAAACTATCGGCATGAGCTGCATCTTCTGTGGGTGTTTTACCTCTAGGTGCAGAACCAGCCAGTGCATCTGTAATCAGTTGTTTTTGGGAAATACAAATTAATCTTTCTGGACTGGCTCCAATAAAGTTTTGACCTTTACCATTACTTGTGGAAAATATATAGCAATTTGGGTGTAATTGTCTCAAGGTATCTAATGACTTAAATAAATCAAATTCAGCGCTGGAAACTACATCTAATGCATTGGCTAAGACAATTTTTCTAACTTTGTTAGATCTGATTTTATTTAATACTGATAAGACCGAAATTTTAAATTCTTCCGATTCAATTACATATGTTTGCTGAAATTGATTCTCCTGTGTTTTAAAAGTTGGATAAATATCTTTGAATGAATTTATAAGCCTGACTTTTTCCCATAAGTAATGTAACAATCTGTTAATATCGGTTCCAGCAGAAATAATTAAGTTAGCCAGTAAGATACATTGCTGTTTTTTGATAGTAACTTGCCAGTGTGGTAAAAATATAGTTGCTGGGGAAAAAGGATAATCGGCTTGATAATTATCATCAAAAAAACTAAACCCACAAAAAAAATAAGGTTCAGTAGATGAGAAATCTTGATAAGAAAATTTGCTAATATTTTTAATAGACTTTTTGATAAAATCTTCTGCTTGTTCAAATCGATGTTGACCAGAATTTTCTTGTTTAATGACAGCATCAATAGCAACTATTGCTTCTCGATTAGCTGTATTCTCCCAATAAAAATTTAGTTGATTAGTTCTTGACAGTCTTGTGAAGACAACCAGGGGATCTACTAAGTCAATTTCCAGGGAGATACTGGCAATTTTTCGACAATTATTTTGTCCGCAATTCTGCTGAATAGATAATAGAAATTGGTATAGCTCTTTATTGTATACAAAACAATCGGCAGCGCATGGTGAAACTGTCATGGATCTGAAAATAGTTAATTTTCTTGAAGTTATCTTTGTAAACAGTGATAAATCATGGTCGTATTTTTACAGGTAACATAAATAGAGGCTTTTTTACCAGATAATAGAAGAGTGTGTTGGGTTAAATTTTCCCAGCTCTGGAATACACCTAGTACCCTGATCCTGGTAGCTCAAGCGATGGGTTGTCACATACAGCCTAACTAATCAGAGTAGAATAGCAGTGTTTTGCCTGCGACTAAAATCGAATAGCTGCCAAGACGAGAAAATATTTTATTTAACTACGGGTTCTACTAATTTGAACAATTGCAACTGATGACTACAAAGCAAATTTTACCTCCCAACAAAAAATTGTGGTTGGCGGCTATCAAACCGCCAATGTATAGTGTTGCTGTCATGCCTATATGGATGGGAACGGCTGTGGCTTTTGCGGAAAAGAAAATTTTTGATCGAGGAATTTTTGCTACTTTTGTAGTTGCTGCAATTTTAATTCTGGCTTGGGAAAACCTTAGTAATGACGTTTTTGATGCAGAGACGGGTATTGATAAAAATAAACACCATTCTCTAGTAAATTTAACTAATAATAAAAAGTTAATATTTTGGCTAGGAAATTTATTTTTAATCTTGGGTTTGCTAGGGATAACAGCGATCGCAACTTGGCAAAAAGACCCAACTGTTTTGGCAATTAGTATTGTTGGTTGTATTTTAGGCTACCTTTATCAAGGTCCTCCCTTTCGTTTAGGATACCAGGGTTTGGGGGAAATTCTCTGTTTTTTTGCCTTTGGTCCTTTGTTAGTTAGTGCTGCATACTACAGTCAGGCACAAAGTTTCTCTGTGGCAAATTTAGCAGCTTCTCTCATAGTAGGTGTTGTCACCAGCCTGATTCTGTTTTGCTCCCATTTTCACCAGATTGAGGATGACTTAGCCGCAGGAAAGCGATCGCCAATTGTTCGTTTAGGCACTCACACAGGTGCTAGAGTTCTAGTTGGGATTACTGGTAGTATTTATGCCTGTAATGTTCTATTGGTGGTGATGGGAATTTTCCCCGTCTGGACATTACTCAGTTTCTTGAGTTTACCCTTTGCCTGGAAATTATGTAGCCATGTGCAACAAAATCATGATCAGCCAGAAAAGGTGAGTAACTGTAAATTTATTGCTGTAGCTGTACATTTCTGGTGTTGCTTGTTATTGGGTGGGGGTTTTGTACTTACACAGGCGATAAATGGCTTATAGTTTTGAGTTTCGTCCCTATAGGCGGAAATTTGCCCGTCCCCTAATTACTAGTCATGGAATTTGGGATATCCGTGAAGGTATCATTATTCGTCTCAGGGATGGAATGGGTAGAGTCAGTTGGGGGGAAATTGCTCCCATTAGCTGGTTTGGTTCGGAAACCCTAGAACAAGCTTTAGATTTTTGTCAGCAACTTCCCCAGTCAATCACAGATGAGGTAATTTTCTCTATCCCAGATACTTTACCAGCTTGTCAGTTTGGTTTTGAGTCAGCCTTGGGAGGAATGAGGGAAGGAGTGATGGAGGGAAGGAGTGATGGAGGGAAGGAGGGAAGGAACTTTCTGAGTATCTACACTCCCTTGTTCTCACTTTCCTACAGTGGTTTGCTCCCAGCAGGGGAAGCAGCACTGACAGCTTGGGAAAAGCTGTGGCAACAGGGATATCGCACCTTAAAATGGAAAATTGCCGTGGATGTCACTGCTCATGAGTTAGAAATTTTTCACAAGTTGATCCGAGTACTTCCAGATTCGGCAAAATTACGCTTAGATGCTAATGGGGGACTCAGTTATCAAGAAGCACAAATATGGCTGGAAAATTGCGATCGCATCAATGGTAATATCCAATCATCCCCAACCATTGAATTTATCGAACAACCTTTACCAGTGGGTGAATTGCAGTTAATGTTGACATTGAGTCGTAATTATCAAACTGCGATCGCTTTAGATGAGTCGGTAGCTACTTTAAACCAACTCGTAGACTGTTACGAAGGAGGATGGCGGGGTATTTTTATTATTAAGCCAGGAATAGCTGGTTCCCCTTCTGGTTTGCGTCAATTTTGCCAACAATATCAAATTGATGCTGTATTTTCGTCGGTGATGGAAACTACAATTGGCAGACAAGCTGCTCTCCAACTCGCTACAGAATTAACCACTAAGCCCAGAGCAGTTGGTTTTGGTATCAACCATTGGTTTACTGAAAATGAAGCAACTTGGCTACAGCAGCTATGGTAACACCTTTAGATCATCTAGAATATTTGAGCGATCGACATTGGTTAATTGGTATCAATCAACATCAATTACAGCAACTTGCAAGGGAATTATATTTAGAATTAACGCCCTATTTACAACAATCACATCCCCCCAAAATTCTCTTAGCTGAACCAGAGCAATTACGTTTTTTAGCAGGTTTTATTGCTGCTTGTACAGCCAAGTTTTCCATATTTATTGGTAATCCTCATTGGGGGAAACAGGAATGGCAACAAGTATTAGAATTAGTACAACCAGATATTATTTGGTCGCCAGAGGGAGTAATTAAAGGGGAAGTAGAAAAATGTAACTATATCAATCAGCAAAACCAGAGACATATTGCCAAGGGAATTATGATTCCCACTGGTGGTTCCTCAGGAAAAATTAAATTTGCCATCCATACATGGGATACTCTCATGGCATCTGTAAATGGATTTAGGCAATATTTTAATTTACACCAGGTTAATTCTTTTTGTGTATTACCCCTCTATCATGTGAGTGGTTTAATGCAGTTTATGCGTTCTTTTTCTACTGGTGGTAAACTAGCGATCGCTGATTGGAAAAATTTAGAATCAAGTCAAATATATAATCTTGATATTACAGATTTTTGTTTATCTTTAGTCCCAACTCAATTACAAATACTTTTACAAAAAACAACATTAATTAATTGGTTATCTCAATTTCATACAGTATTTTTGGGTGGTGCCCCAGCTTGGCATGAATTATTAGCCACAGCAAGATATCACCAAATTCGGTTAGCACCAACCTACGGTATGACAGAAACAGCCTCGCAAATTGCCACCTTGAAACCAGATGATTTTCTTCAAGGTAAAATCAATGCTGGTCAAATTCTTCCCCATGCGACTGTGACAATTTGTGATGATTTGGGAAAAAAATTGTCACCCTATGAAGTAGGTAATATTAATATTCAAGGACAATCTTTATGCCTTGGTTATTATCCTATTTTAATGAATAATGAAGGGTTAAAAATAGATGATTTAGGCTTTTTTGAAGATCAAGGATATCTCAATATTGTCGGTCGTAATAGTGATAAAATTATTACAGGTGGTGAAAACGTCTATCCATTAGAAATAGAACCTGTAATTAGAGCTACAGGTTTAGTAAGGGATATTTGTGTAATTGGTATACCAGATCAACATTGGGGACAAGCAGTTACAGCCATTTATGTATCGGAGAAAAACCTGAATATTCCCGGGAAAATTATAGACCTACTCAAAGGTAAAATCAGTAAATATAAAATACCTAAATACTGGGTTGCAGTTGACAGTATTCCTAGAAACGAAAAAGGCAAAATCAATCGTCAAAGCCTACAAAAGATAGCTCTTAAGTCTCTCTCCACAGAAATAAAATGATTAAATAAACTCTCTTGATTTTCTTCTTTCTGTATTTTCCACATTTTTACGATTTGCATCTAACCAGTTAAGCATTTGAACGGGTAATCGATTTTTTTTGCGAGTATTTGTATCAATGCAAACGTGTCTTGTCACTGCCTTACTAACAAGCATATCAGCAACGAGAATTTCATAATTAATCTCAAATTTATCAATGCCTAACTTTTGTGGTATTAAACTCACCAATAATTTATTACCACAAAACATAGGTCGGAGAAAATCGATACTAGAATGTACAATTGGAAATGCCAAAGATGAATTACCAAAAAAGTCTTGTAAATTAATTCCTGATATCTCTAAAGATTCTTCATAGGCTTCATGGCAAATTGCTAAAGCATTAGCAAAATAAACGACTCCAGCAGCATCCGTATCTTGAAATCGTACAGTGCGGTGATAAATAAAAGACATGAGCAATAAATTGAATATTCAAACGTCTGGTCATTTCCGCCGAATGGTGTGAGCTATCCCCGAATTATATCCTCAGAATCGCTATGATGTGCCGATATTTCTTCAGAAGACGGGGATATTTTACCTAGACTGATGAATTAATGTGGTCAAGTAGTAGATTATTTGCTTACCCCCAAAATTAATTTTACCGCAACTCTAAATCTGAGGAGTTCAACGAATGATATATATCTTGGGAATGAGGATTTAAGTAAGGATATTGCAAATCAATTCCCAAATGGGCAAAATGTTGGCGAATGATTCTGATTTTAGCTTCACTGGATTTTTTACCCCTTTCCCAAGCATCTAACAACCCATTAGCAATGATTTGACAGCGGTGGATACCAAAACTTTCTGGGGGAGGATTTTGCTGGGTTGGCTCTTCAGCAAAACTCAGTCCTGGTGCTAAAAATTTGGTAAATAAGGGAATTTCTGGGCGAAAATGGGATTTATTCTCTGGATATAGAGCTTTAAGCACTTTGATAATTCTTGGATAGTCCCGACAAGCAAAACAGAGTAACCCCGAATTATAACGTTGATAAGCAGCAGGATTGTAAAGAACTTGAAATCTAAACGGGATACCAGCATTATTCAAATGAATAGTTAAACTATCCATCAGAGCGATCGCTCCTTCTGGGGTAATGTTAAAATATATTCTCCCTCCAACTAAATCCGTATCTGGCTGGCTTGATTTTTCCGCACCGGCATTACTCACCCCCACATAAAAGCCATTTTCTAATCTATGATTATCCATCCAAATAGCAATCGCTTGACCAACTTTCGGATATTGCCAAGCTGATTCGATTAACCAGTCAGGTTCTAAGTGCAAATGTAAACCATCTTTACTAACAGCTATACTTCCATCCGGTTCCAAACGTAGTACTTGCCAACCAGGATCGAAATAACCAACCCCATGATTACAACTGTGTAAATTTTTGTGAAATTGCCAGTCAATGCCAATAATCAAATTATTTTCTATATTTTGGTATGATAAATAATTTTTCCGCCTATTATTTGCTAGCAAATTATTTTTGAGACATCCACTAAAATAGATACCATAAATAAAATTCCTTAATAATAATTGTCGATATTTTTTTTGTAATTCTAGGGCAGTTTTTTTTAATCTATCTACAATTTGAGACGGTAGAATAAATGGCTGGTAATTAGGATGATAAATTTCAAAATCAGATTCTATTTGGATATTTTCCGCAATATCCGCTAAATAATCATGAATATTATTAATATTATGGGTTTCGATATCTAACATTTATTACTAATTTTGTCGGGTTACACAATAGGCGCGAAACTCCTGAGTATGTGAGTGAGGAGGTCACTCACATATGTCCAATATATAGAAATTACCCACTCATTAGGAGAAGTCAGATTGTTGGGATTGCTTCCTTGCGTCGCAATGACTGTAATTACCTTGCCTGTGGGTAAGTCCTGATATATACAAAACTAGGAGTTACGCACTGTACAAATTAGCCATAATGTGTATTACGCAATTCTGGCGTTTCACGCGCTTTGCATAACCCTAATTCACTCGCTTTCTTGGCTGTCTTAGGTGCTATGAATGGCTGAAATAACCAAATGTCGTATAGTACTTATGTACAATGCGTAAGTCCTAAAAACTATCTGAAGTACATTTCAAGTTTGAAGCTGTTAACTATTAACCACCTTCCCTCCTACCCTTCGGGAAGCCGCTGTCGCGTCTACACTCCTTCCCTCCTTCCCTCCTTCCCTCCATCACTCCTTCCTTCCATCACTCCTTCCCTCCATCACTCCTTCCCTCCATCACTCCTTCCCTCCTTCACTCCTTCCCTCCTTCCCTCAGCAGCCTCGCAACCTTGTTGTGGGATAGTAAATACGTAGCAAATTTTGTTCCCTTGCCAAATAAGGAACAGTTTGGGATGTCGGCACATCTGGAATCAATTCTGAATGATGAATGCCGAAAATAGACTGTACTGAGTTTTGTGGCATAGTCAGAAGATTATTCGCCACTTGAAATATACACAATCCCCGACGATCGCAGTGTTGGTGTTCCACAATCTCTTCCTGGACGCGATCAATTAGTACTAAACCTGCAAATTGAATCACTCGGTAAATAAAGTTATGTCTATAATCCGTAATTTCTGGGAAGGTATGTAGATAAGCTCTAACTAAGGCAATAATTGAGGGTTGGATGAGTTCTAAAGGTACAAGAGCTAAAGTAAGTGATTCTTCTATGCTTAGAGTATTATCTACTACTAGGTTTTGCAGCCAAATTTCTAAATAGCTAGCTAACAAGCAACCTAAATCAAAGGCTGGATCACCCCAGGATGCAGCTTCCCAGTCAATAAATTTAATCAGACAATCATCTAGCTGTTGCCAACGAGAATGTACCAAAATATTCTCTAATTTGAGGTCATTGTGGGTCAAACAGCATGGTTGCCAATTATACGCCAAATCAGCGATCGCAGCTGACATACTTTCATGGCTCTGATAGAGAGTATAAAATTTCAGAGCCTCACCAGGAACCTTTGCCAAAATCTCTGGTCCAATAGTTCCTATTCCCTGAGCTGGATTGTGGAACTGATAGCGAAACTGTCCCTGGGGAGCAGTTGCCATAAACTCGCGATACTCTCTGCGATCAAAAGTCGCGCGATGAACTAACCCTAAGGTATTGCCAATGGCAGTAGCGATCTCTTCTGGGTAAATATCATGGTGTTGGTAAAAACCCCGAAGCTCCAGATATTCACTGAGATAATTACGTACCAGAATCGAGTTATCTTGATCAAAATGAATCACTAATGGCGCGATCGCCGCAATATTTCCCAATACCGGAAATTTTTGCAACAATTGATGAAACAGCCACTCATTAAAAAGTTCTTGGGGAATACCATCATGGGTGATGCCCCCTTCCTGCTTGACTAATAATTGTTGACCATTACCTGCTGATAAAGTTACTAAAAAGTTGGAATTTTTCCTACTTTGTGGTAATTCATCTTCGGCCGCAGCTCTATCTTCTGAACTACACAGATCTGCTGATTGCAGATACTGGATAACGTTTTGAGAAGACAGTGAAAATAACATGTATAATGTCCTAGGTAGTGGAAATTGTTGAGATAAATAGCTGTTTGAGGATGGATTTGAAAAGACTCTATATAGACTAGATTGCTGCTAGCACCAGCAATTACATATAGAGGTTAGTAAAATCTACTAATATCTGATTTTTGTAGCCAATACTTGCCAAAATGGCATTACTTACTTCATGATTACTTCAATTTTCACCTGTTGATTACATTCAATCTTTAAATAACTAAGTACTCTTGCTGACACGTATATCTATTTTCCATTTTTTAGGCGATCTACATCTTAATTTTATTTCAGATTGATACCTGAAAACATTCATGGATAAATATTCCTGCTCTGTACTGTTCAGAAATTATTAGTCATGAATCAAACTACGTCTATGTTGCAGTCAACCAAGTTTTAATTTTGGATTTTGGATTGACCCCATATCTCAAGTTTAGAGGCTTGAAACAATTATATAACCGCTTATTTTTCTCCACGGATAAATCTAAGAGCTTGGCTCCAGCCTATTTTCTGATCAACCATCTTCAATTACAAGGAATGATATTTACTTTCCGGAAAAAATTTTTTTTCATTATTGATGAAATTACTGAACATTGCACCTATATTAATCCATATACCGCCTCAAATAATATCAATTCATATTTCTCTAAGAAATACTTATCCCAATCTTAATCAGATTTTGATTGTAGTAACACCAGCATATTCCACATATCTTGGTAGTAATGCAGTCTGGATTGTATTAAGTAATATTTCAGCGATTCCACATAAGTAACTATCACATTTTTGTTATTCAATAACATCGAATGATTATGTATATCTAACCCCAATCGGTAATCAGAAAAAATATATTTTACATGAATATTTATTCACTTAACTGTCATTTAAGTTATCATTTTCCTTATCAATAAATCGAGAGAGCAGTTACTCTATTTAGGTAAACTCCAAGTAGAGCAATTACGGAGGACAACAGTAGGGTAAAAAATTTTTAATTTTACACAAATAAAATTTGGGTATTGATAACAATTACTGTTTGGTCATCAAAACTACTGGTTCTGAAAACCTGTCCTACAAGAACGACTTTACCAGTCAAATCAACCTTAATTTATAATGAATTGTTGTTTTGGTATACTATTTATTAGTATTTTGTTACAAGCATTCCCATTAACTGAATACAGTGGTTAAGTTAATACGCAGCTAAATTGTATAAAGTACAAAAATCAAGTGACTGTAGTGCGGGCATCCTGCCCGCTTTATGTATACAAATTAGACGCTGAACAGCTTAGTAATTAATTGACGAACTGACAAGTCAGCACTCGCGCCATTACCTAATCAACAGATAAACTCATAAGTACTGGAATAAATCAACCGTAGAGTCAGATAATCCCCAGGAAAAATAAGTTATTCTTAAAACCTGTGTAGATTTTGATTTTATTGCTAATGGTAATTGACATACTCCCCTGATTAAAATCTAGGAGATTCTCAAAAGGATGTTACGAAGCAAGATGAATCCGTGCCTTTCCACCTTTCTTTCTACTTCTTTGACTCTTAACTATTGCAGGATTCAGATAAATTGTCCAAATCCAGCATCTAGTGTATGTTTACAAAACATCCCCTTAGCCCATACACGAAAATCAATATTTTCTACAAAAATCATTATTTTGTAGTAATTCTAGATTTAAGAGAAACAAAGGGATAAACCGCAATGGGATCGGGTTTCATCCCCTGGTTAGCGACTCAGGGGTTCTCACCCTCCCAGATTATTTTTGATAGTTGTTTAGCTGCATCGCCCGATTATCGATGGACAATCAAGCAAATGCCAGGGTTCAATTCCTGCAACGCCAAGTATCCTCCCTGCTACTTTACCAATCCGTACTGCAAACAGAAGTGGGTAACGCCTTTATTGAGTTACTGCAATCTATACGTTATACCGATGCAGACGCTAGGGGTTGTTTACAAGCATATGGAAACTACTTCAAATCCCTGGCAAACCAAAATCAAAATTGGGAAGAATACTTGATCGCTAGAATTCTCAAAGATGATAACCCTTTCTCTCGATTAGCTCAACGCTCGGCATTTGCCGATTTACCTCCGGCTTTGGTAACAGCAGCCCAGCACGATTTACAAGTACTACAAAATCTGTACGAATGCAGTAGCGCGACTTTAAGTGAATGGGTGCAGACTGCTGCCCATCTACCAATTTCCCCGGTGGTATGGTATAGAGAGCAGTCACAAGAAGTAGTAAGGGAAGAAGAATTGTCCCTAGGGGAAAAACTGCAACAGTTGGACAATTGGGCTGATGCAGTGGCAGATTTGGCAGCTTATTATCAAAAATTTGGTACAGGTCTATTTGCAGAATACCCAGCTCTACGTTGGCGAAATGGGAAGTTTATTGGTATTGATTATGCCGATCCTGTGACTCTCGACCGACTGGTGGGTTATGAATACCAGCGCGACACATTGGTAAAAAATACCGAATTTTTACTGTCAGGTAATGTAGCACTACACGTATTGTTGTACGGGGCTCGTGGTTCGGGCAAGTCTTCTTTAGTCAAAGCCTTGTTGAACGATTATAGGGAGCAGCAGTTGCGATTACTGGAAGTGACAAAATCTGATTTACAAGATTTACCAGTAATTATGCAGCAGTTGCATTTATTACCACAGAAATTTATCATCTTTGTCGATGACCTTTCCTTTGAAGAAGATGATGATGCCTTTAAAGCCCTGAAAGTAGTTTTAGAAGGGAGCATTACAGCTCGTCCCCAAAATGTAGTTGTATATGCGACTTCCAACCGCCGTCACTTAGTGAGGGAGTTCTTTGGGGATAGACCAACTCCTAAGGACAAGGATGAAATCCAAGCCTGGGATACTATACAGGAAAAACTATCATTTAGCGATCGCTTTGGTCTTACCTTAACATTTGAACCAGCAGATCAAAATAAATATTTACAAATTGTCCAACATCTAGCCAAGCAAGCAAAAATCGATATGCATCCAGAAGAGTTAGAAGCTAAAGCTTTACAATGGGCAACACGCCATAATGGTCGTTCTGGTAGAACTGCAAGCCAATTTATTGATTTTGTCAAGGCGGATTTAGCCCTATTCTCTGGAGGCGCTCCATTGGCCTAGTCTTCCCTCCAAGGGTAAGAGCCTCAGTAGGCGAACACCCAGGAAATAATAGTTAAAATCACATTAAAATCAAGAATATATATTTTAGATGTCACCCCAGTTATTGTCATTCTCCCTAAATTTCGGTCATCGAATCTCCCTTAGCAGTTACCATTAACTGTGAAAATAACAATGGCATCAAAAAATCTTCACTATCCACTGGCGACAAGCCTACAAACAAGCGATATGCAATCAGCTATGGTCAGTAATCGATTTGTTCTCGGTATAATTGCCCTGGGTGTCAGCTTCGGTCTGAGTCTTGTCCTTACTTGGAATTTTATGGCTGCATTGCTCACAGGTATAATCACCATCACTGTCAGCAATGCTGCACTATTTATAGATCGACAACAGAGAAATTCTGAAATGCGGGGGCGAAGGGATTCTCTGCAAAGACGCATTCAAGAACTGGAGAGATTAAAAGCTGGGGTTGTAGGAGAGATTAATCAACTAGAAACATATTGTTCCTCATTATATAAGGAATCTACTCAACTTCAAAATCAAGTTATTGAAAACCGTAATCAACGGGAGAATTTTCAAAGGGAAGTGAGTAATTTTCTGGTTGAGAGAAATCAATTAGAAAGACAAAATCACCAACTACAAGGGGAAATTGAAGAATTACAACAAACTCACAGAGAAATCAATGATGCTTTAGTTGCTCTCAATACAGAAAAGCGTAGCTTAGATTTGAATTGTAATCTCTCCAAAGCTGAAATTACCCAGTTACATTCCCAAATTGCTGATTTACAACAGCAAAAGCAAGACTTGGAAAGTAGTTTAACTTTATTAGAAAGACTCCGACCCCAATTAGAAGAAAAATTATATGAAATGAGGGTACAGATTCAAGAGTTAGAAATACAAGAAACAAAGCAGAGTGAATTATTAGGCGCGAAAACTAATGAAAAAGTTACCTTAGAAACTAACTTGACAACTTTAGATCAAAAAATTGCCGAACAGAAAATAGAAGTAGAACAATTACAAGAGCAGGTTGTCATCTTACAAACCGAGAGAGACCAATTACAAAATCAAGTATGGGAGTTACTGCAACAAGTAGATAATGTAGCTCAACCATCTGCCAACGAACAACAACTAGAAGAGGATATAGAACCATTTCCTTTTGCTGACCTAATTGAAGTTACAGATAGTCCGGAGGAAATAGAGGAGCATTTACCAGAAGAATGGCATCAATTGTTACAAAATATGCCATCCCATGAAGTAGAAGCATTAAAAGCTATATTAGAACAACATAATAGCGATCGCATTTTGAAAACAATTGCAGAAAATCAAATAACCATGCCAAGTTTATTGGTTGATGACATTAATGATCGGGCACATACAATCATTGGTGAATTAATTATCGAATCAGGGGCAGAATCACCATTCATCTCTCCAGAATATATCAACCATGTAAGTACATTAATTGCTGCCTACGATCATTTAAAAACTAAGCAGACATCATCTAACTAAATTAGAAATTGCAACGTATAATAATATAATTGTTAGGGTAAGTGAACTCGTCTATTTTCAATAGCTACGAACCTCAGCATATTCATAAGAAATGCGGTGAAGTAAATGGCAAAGCCGAAAATATCTAAAAAAGTATCTACTGCTTTAATTAACTCTTTGGGCGCGGGAGTTGTGCCTAGGGTTGGTTTGTCACATATTGCTGTAGGTAGAGAAAAAGAGCTAAAAAGCCTATTACAAAATCTTGATGATATCGCTGAAGGTATAGCCGCATTTCGCTTCATCATCGGTAACTATGGTTCGGGCAAAAGTTTTATCCTCCATCTCTTACGTAACCACGCTCTAGAACAAGGCTTTGTCATTGCTGATGCAGATTTATCTCAACAAAGACGATTAGCAGGAAGTAATAATGAAGGTTTGGCAACCTATCGAGAATTAATGAGTTGTCTTGCCACCAAAACCCGTCCCGATGGTGGTGCTTTAATTGCAATTTTGGAAGGCTGGATTAATAAAATTCAGCAAGAAGTGGCAAAAGATACGGGAATGCGTCCCAATGATCAAGGGTTTGACGATCAAGTAGAAGCCAAAATTCGGGAAGTTGTTCAGTATATTGAAGATTTAGTCCACGGATTTGATTTTGGTAATGTCATTATTGCCTATTGGCGCGGCTACCGCTTGGGTGATGATGATATGAAAGGTGCCGCTATGCGCTGGTTACGGGGAGAATTTAATACTAAAACAGAAGCGAGAAATGCTTTGGGTGTCAGGGTGATTATTGATGATGATACCTGGTATGACTACATCCGCATTGTGGCAAAATTTGTGGCGGAAATTGGTTATAAGGGACTAATTATATTGCTAGATGAAGCCGTCAATTTATATCAAATATCCACCACAGTAACTAGGGAGAAAAATTACAATCGCCTCCTAGGAATTTTCAATGACACCATGCAGTGCAAGGCAGAGAATTTAGGTGTTTTTATTGGGGGAACCACTAAATTTTTAGAAGACCCCCATAGAGGATTATTTGCTGATGGAGCATGGCGCAGGCGGACAAAGGAAAGTCGTTTTGTTACCCAAGCAGGGGTGCAGGAGTATACTGGACCAGTAATTCGTCTGAATCCCCTCACAAAAGGAGAAATTCTGGCTCTGTTACAAAATATCAGTGAGATTCATTCCCTGAATTTTGGTTATCAACAAAAATTGACTAGCAGGGATTTTCAGCAATTTGTGGCAGAAATTGTTAACCGCCTAGGAGCAGATGCCTTACTTACTCCTGGTGAAATTGTACGAGACTTTATCAGTATTCTCAATGTCATGCATCAAAATAGTAATATTGCTTTTACTGACATCATTCAAGGTGCTGACTTTAAACCCACTGCTTTAGGACAGGATGTTGATTTAGGTGAAGATGATGTGGCGGAATTTACGTTGTAAGTAAAAATAGAGAACTCTTAACAGCAAGCTGTGTTTGTTTCATTTGCTGCGAAAGGATTTAACGGGTGAGCGAAAAAAGTGTGGGGAGTGTGGGGAATGATTTTTTGAATATTTAGCTAGAAATCCCACCCAAAATTTCGTTCATCTGGGATTTAAGCAATTTAGGGGGTTAAATTCCCCTGCTTCTACAAGCAGTGCGTTTTGCGTCGAGGTCAAATCCCCGTTGCTTCCACGTAATTCTAAATTCTAAATTCTTTCAATACTTTTGAATACATGAATGCGTGACTTCCCCTCCTGGGGTGCCAATATCATATTAAATTCAATTAGTCAAATATTGATAAATTGAAGTCGTTCTGAAGCTGAAATTCAACTCAACGATAATAATAGGGTTTTAGCTGTAGTTTGGATAAGTTTCCATAAAATGCCCTTATTTTAATTTATCCGAAATAGTACAAAAAAACAAGAGCTTCAAACGACGCAAAATAGTTGAGTTAAATAGGAATTACTCTCAATATTTTTTAGTAAATAATTGTATACTTTTAAAAATTAAACCTAAATTAATAAATGAATAATCATTAATTATATAGCTGAACTAATGTACAGTACAGTAGTAGAACTCTGCTTAGAAATAATTCTCAGTAAAAATTCTTTTGTGACAGTTAGGCTGCAGAATACCAGTATTAATACTCAAAAAATGCGAACAATTGTTTTTTTGGCGATCGCTGTAGGCGCACCCTATCCCCGAAAATCAAATTGATAATGATCGCCTTTTAGTGTAGCGGGGTAGAGGGAGAAACCACACAAACGCATTAGACACGAAGCGGTTTCGGTGAAGTTAGGGTGGAGCATGAAATCAGAGGGAGAGAAGATAAATAGAGATATTCATTCACCCGGCAAAGTTGGTGTAGTGGACTACTGCTCTGTCCCATAAAAGGGGAGCATCCCAATTTTTCAAAAATATGTGGTAGTGGGAGTGAGACGCTCCCACTCCTTGAAGCTTGCAAAATTAATGCAATGAACACTAGGGCATATTTGGGGTATACCTTGGGTTGAATGACAAAAATGCTGGGATCAAGGAATTGCCGATGGAATTAGATGTTAATACAATTATCTTGACGATACAAAATAGTGGCTTTACTAAGCTTGCCAGTACTGGGCTTCAATCCTTCTAAACTTAAAGTACGAAATCCCTTCTTCTTTGCATGATCGATCGCTTCCGAATATCTTTGCCTGTCAGAATCATCAAGAATGATGACACCTGTTTTTGACAACTTGCCCATGGCTTGTTTGACACAATTTACCCTATCTCTGCCATCAACTATGACAACATCAAATTCTTGATTGAACTCAGTAATTGAGCGACAGTAACTCCCATCTACATCCTTTTCTCTGTAAATTAGAGAGACATTGTCTGGAATCTTGGAATCCATCAAACTTAGCCAATTCCTATTATATTCCACTGAGATAACGCTGCGAACTAATTTTGCATAAAACAATGTGGAGTAGCCACTGCCAAATTCAAATAGATTCAAATCTCTATTAAGCCGTTCTTTAAGAAGATTGATTAGTGGATAGTTCATCCAGGGAATTTCGGAGCCATCATTCTCACATGGATAGCCACGTTTAAGCGACTCAACCCATCCTGTTGAATACAAGTATGACTTCTTCAAAACCAGCTGCTTCAAAAGAAACAGAAACCACAAACGTCGGTTGAGGATTTGTCTCAATGTTTTTTATCCATATTTAATTATTGGCTATTTATTATACTAATGATGAACCAATGTTGTCGATAATAATACTTAAATATCATTCAAGGCAACGAGGAATTCACCAACAGTGAAGAAGGCAGCTTACTTTTGTCCCGCAAGCATTGTTCATGCTCCCTTGCAGCAATTCCAGCTGAGTGAATCGGGGAGTAATAAATTCCCGATTAGTAATCATGGTTTCAAGCTGTTGGCGAACTTGACCAGTGCGATCGCTCCAACACACTAATCCAAACTGAGAGACATATGTCAATCATCAAATACAGAGATCCCAGTCCCCCTACTTATGGTAATCAAGCTTTCAATTGCAAGTTGATTTCTCTACCCAGAGGTATTAAAAAAACATTTTGCGCCTTTCCATGCCACTATAGAAAGTGAAGTGGCAAATTAAACTAACTACACCAAAAAAGGCAAAAACACCGTGCAGATAACATTCTTAGGGACTAGTTCTGGGGTACCAACGCGATCGCGAAATGTTTCCAGTGTTGCCTTGAGATTACCACAACGGGCAGAATTATGGTTATTTGATTGCGGCGAAGGAACCCAGCATCAACTCCTACGCAGTGACCTGAAAATCAGCCAACTTACCCGTATCTTTATTACCCATATGCACGGTGATCATATTTTTGGCTTGATGGGTTTACTCGCTAGCTGTGGTTTAGCTGGGAATGTCCAACGTATTGATATTTATGGACCCCCAGGATTAAACGAATATCTCCAAGCAGCCTCCCGTTATTCTCACACCCATTTTTCTTACCCCATTAAAGTTCACGCCGTTACTCCAGGATTAATTTACGAAGACGAAGAGTTTTCCGTTTCTTGTGGTCTGTTACATCACCGGATCACTGCTTTTGGCTACCGAGTCGCAGAAAAAGACCGTCCCGGACGATTTGATGTGGAAAAAGCTCAACAATTGCAAATTCCCCCCGGTCGGGTTTATGGTCAATTGAAGCGTGGGGAAGTGGTAACTTTAGACGATGGACGGGTAATTAATGGGGTTGACTTATGTGGCCCCACAGAAATTGGACGTAAGATAGCTTACTGTACGGATACAGTTTACTGTGAAGGTGCGGTGGAGTTGGCAAGGGATGCAGATTTATTAATTCATGAAGCCACTTTTGCTCATCAGGATGCGGATATGGCATTTCAACGCCTCCATTCCACAAGTACAATGGCAGCACAAACAGCTTTAGCGGCTCAGGCACATCGTTTAATTATTACCCATTTCAGCCCCCGCTATACTCCTGGTAATCCTGTAGAATTTAGGGATTTACTCAAGGAGGCTCGTGCTATTTTTCCTTGCACCGAAATGGCCTATGACTTTATGGATTATGAAATACCCAGACGACGAGAAGCAGAAAAAGTAAGTAATAAGTAATTAGGGTTTGCTGAGGGGGTCATGATTGTGGGGGTAGGGAATAGGGAATAGGCAATAGGCAATAGTTCGGTGCCTATGGGTTTCTATTCAAAAGATCATCAAAAATTAGAGATGCAAGAATTTTCAACCTAAAATTCTAATTCCCTTGTACTTATTCACAAAAAAAATAGCCTCAAAGCATTGATTCATCAATGTTTTATAGTTATTCAGCAGACCCTAACTAGGTTTTCCCTGCGATCATTATTCCGGCATCGCCTGGGAAAAAATCTCCAATTTTTCCAAAAATTCTACAATTTGTGCGATCATTGGTTACGATTGTTTGGGGTTTGAGCAAAAATCATCATTACCCCATCTCAGTGTTCTGCTCAATTTATCCATAGGTAAGAATCATCGTCAAGCTTCGATTCAGGGTAATTTGCTGATGTCCAGGAACATTGCAGCACTCACTCTCATTGGAGAAGCTGATAACTGAATAACTGATAGTAGGTAATTTAATGTCTAGTTGGCAAAAATATATAAAATACATATTTATATCTTCTATAAGCTTGGCTACTACTCTGTGGATATCTGGTTGTAGTGAGAATAAAGTTGCCCAGTGTCAGCGATTAATTAAACTGGTTGACCAAGGAAATAGTTTGATTGAAAAAGACAAGGGTTATCAAGTCACCACTAGTTTGGGACTGGCTAAAGATTTGCAAGGTATAACTAAATCCCTGAAGGAGTCAAACTTCAAAGACCCAAAATTAACCGAATTTCAAGGTAAGTTCGCCAAGATATTTGGCACTTTGAATCAGCAAATAACCAAAGCTGGCAAGGCTTTGGGTGCTACTAAAGCAGCCAAAGCATCCCAAGAGGGTAGGGTTACAATCCAAAAAGCTAGGGAAGACATTGATACTCATCTTACTGCTGCTAAATCTACTGCTAAAAGTTTAGATACTCTGTTTAAGCAGCTAAATGATTATTGTAATTTGCCTGAAAAGTAATACCATTTTGGCCACAAAAAAATTTCATATCATCTAAAAACCTCCGGGAGTTTGGAAACTTCGTCTCTTTAGAGCGAAGAAGAAAAACGACACGGGCAGTTTTAAATTTGCTTACACACCCCTAATAATGGACGTGCAAATTTGGGAATTGATATTGCACCATAACTATTTGTAATGCTGTGTACAACTTTTTTCAAAACTCCCTTTTTAAGAGAGTTGAGGGATCTTACACTTAGTAAATCAGTGTCAGATCCTCCCTAAACCTCCTTTTTAAGGAGAGGAATCAAAAGAAAGTTGCACATCGCCTTATTTGTAGTCAAAAAAATCAGGAAAATTGTCAAAATATTCGCTGTCCTTTCAGGGCACAAATATTTTTACGTCTTATATCTCATCACTTCCCTTGCCGATAAGTGAGGGAACTTACGACGCTACAGTTAAACCGCATCTATATTGAAGAAGACAAAAAGCTAATCAAAAGCTTCTACTTGAATTCAAAGCTATCATCTTCCATTCCTGTTAGTTTTGTCAGTCAACCAGCCTCATTTTCTGTTTAGAATTGCTTATTACTCCGGAAACAGTAGATATGGGCTGAAGTAGAAATTAGTAATCCTACAGACAAAGGTTAAAATCAAAATACAAACCATTCCTTTGTCCTTGTGATTCGCCTCTTGATGTTC
>JASJCJ010000272.1 GCA_030066045.1 Calothrix sp. MO_167.B12 | reverse complement strand
ATTCCACCAACCACATACATGGTGCGATCGCCTGTTGCCATGCCCCAAAACTTGAGGACACCCAACATCGCCACCGCCGCCATAATCAACGGCGTGATATCCAGATATTGGGCGTGTTCCACCTTATCTGGATTCATCCCCAACTTCTCTCGTTGGATTGTTTTGCGTGCCAAAAATGGGTTTCTTCCAGCCAGTGGTTGCAGTGCTGCAAGTCTGGATTCTGAAAGTGTCAACCCCAGGGCTTGAGCCTCGGCTTGCATGGTTTCTCGAATCATGCGATCGCTTGGTAGTTCTATCTCAATCTCAATCATCTTCAGAAAAATGTCCCTGCCAGGATTTAGCACTGCAAAGCAACACACCCTCACCCCATTGCTCATGAGGTCTTCCAACCAGTACCTAATCCCAGTGGTTAGGCGTTTGGCTTCGGGGAAGATAAGCAGGGTTGATTCGTTGACATTCAATGCAATCTCATCCTTGAGTGCATCCATGCTCATGGCTTTGCCATCTTCATTTTCAGTGGGGATGTCCAACTGTTCGGCAATGGATTGGAAGAACTTCTTACCACTGCCTTTGTAGGTTGCGTGAGCAACATCCATCTCACCACTGAAACAATCCCACACCTGCTGGGGTAAACCATCAGTTAAGCCAGTCTCCCCCAGAACTATGACTGAGTGGCCACCGGCTAGAGCATTTGTAATTTGGTCTAATTCCCGCCGAACGGATTGACCCTGACCTAACGGCTGGCTCGATACTGGGCGAGTAGGTCGCTGGCTACCGAGGCGGGATTCATCTTTGGGTTGGCTGCTTCCCTGACTGCTGTAACTTTCTGCTGTAAGTCCTCTGGCAAGTCGCTAAAAGTCATCTGAGAAGCAAGTTGGAGCTTCACTAAATCAGGCAACGCCAACCCTTGTGCTTTTATTTCTGCTGCTTCCCTAATTAACCTTTCATTACCCTGAGAAAAGTCCGGCTGTGTTTCTGGAATCTTCTGCTCAATTACGCTGTCTGGCTGTGGTGATTGGCTCTTGGATGCTAGTTTACTGCTCCCTTTGACAGCTAACTTTCCTCCTTTCTCAGTGGAATCATCTTCGGTTTCTACTTCCTCATCTTCCCCAGGACTAAATTCAAAACCCTCCATCTTGCCAGTCGCTTTTACGTGTGACTCTAACTTTTCTAACAACTCGACTTGTTCAGAGTCTAAGTATGCCTTTCCCCCCTCGTCCTTGTGAGCTTTGATTCCCAAAAATTTCAGTCTCTCATAATACGCAGATTTTTTTATACCAAGTAACTGTATAATTTCATCTGGGGTAAAACGGTCTTGTGTAGCGGAATTCCGAGCACTCATAGTTTTTTTTCATAGCTTCTAGACATAATATGCTTTGGAAAAATAAAAAAAATAATCGGAATTCCACCGGAAAAACCATGATTTTCCGTTTAAGATTCATCTACTTAAATACGTATTTTTTCTTATATTAAAAGTAGTATTAGTTGCATGATAATGAGTTATAACTCTACGGAATTGGCAATAATTTGGACTATTAAAATTTCGCAAACTTAAAATTTCAGCAAATTGCCAGTATGTAAAATAAATTACATTATTTACTCATGTGTACGGAATAGGCACTATTAAAGTACGTAATTACCCAAGAAGAGGCAGGGTGAAAGGGGATTTTTTGTAAAGGGGAAACTCAAATACTGCCTTATTCAGAGGTTTTGGGGCGAAGAGATGCAGGTAGTTGTCGTAGTTGTTAAGGAGCGATCGCCCTTTGGGAGACTCACTCAAAGAGCATCGCATCCAATCATTGACTCGCAGCGATAAGTTGAAGGCAGTCACCAGGGCGATGGATGAGTTTATTGGGGAGTTGGAACGAGGCGGGCACGACTCTTGAGCGCCAGCCGAGACAGCAGTGGTGGGAAGAATTTGTAGAAGAAGCAGTGGGGTCAAATAAGGCATTCAGTGGCGCGACCGTCGCGGACAGCAGAAAGGGTATTTGATTGGTTAGAGAAGCAAGTAGTGACAATGATGTCGGCTTTGCGTGAAGGAATGGGGAGAAGAGAGTTTCAGAAGTGGTTAACTAATCAATTGGAGCGTTCATCGGAGAGATTTCAGCCTTACCACGAAGCGTTAATAGTGGAATGTGAGCGTTATAGAAGTATGAATACCGTTATTCCATAAACTGAGAATAAAATTTTTAGTGATTAAGTTATGTGTAGTGGCTATTTAAGTTTCTCAGATTGTGTGAGAATATTCTATTCTTGTGAAATGAACTCTTTTGAATGTTGGCTTGGCTTAAGAAATTTTATTCAGTTTTAAATTTTGTTTAAAATGGTCGTTTAAAGATGTTGAAAGGAAAAGAGATATTAAGTTTTGTTTTTCTTAGTTTGAATCCTTTTTATTTAATAAAGCCTCTGAAAAAAGATGGTGATATTAAAAATCGTCTTGTTCAATTATTAATATTTACTACTTTTTACTTTTTACTTTTTACTTTTTACTTTTTTAGCAAATTTGATATTTTCTGTTTTTTCTGGAGATTCATCTACCTTTTCAATAATATTTATATTATTTTTTTATTTCTTATTTGTTTTATTGTTTTTTCTAAATTGTTTTGTTGTTTTTAGAGTTTATAGGTATATTATTAAAAAACGTTTTCTTCCTGGGGGATTTTTATTCTTTTTAATTTCGTTTATTTTTATAAAAATTTTTGTTATTCTAATTAAAATTCCGCGTTCTTATTTGGACCTTTATAGCTTTTATAGATATTATGAATATTTTATTCAAGGCCGTTTTATACAAGATGCTATTGCTATTCCGTTACTTTTTGTTAATGAAATTATTCCTGTTTTTATTGGCTCTTGGGTTGCTCTGATTATTTATCAGAAAATTGTACTGAAAAATGATAAAGAAGATAGAAAAATTGAACTTGCTGAATCGGTTTCAGAGATTCTTGATTCAGAAAATTTTTTGACTGTATTAAGAAGCTCTTTGCCAAGAGGGGAGGAAGATAAGGAGTATGGACTTGATTATATTCCCTATATGTTAAACGATAATGAAAGTAGATTGGAAGAACTTAAAAAGTCTACTAGATTTTACTTTATTCTAACCTTGTGTGTTGGAATTATGATTACAATTGTAGTTGTTTATTTTGGTTATTTATTAGTTAATGAGCAGTCTGCTGGTACTGGAAGGACTCTTGTTGAAATTAATCGCTTGTTAGAACAATCTAATAAACATACACAAATTTTGGTTCCTGAACCTGATAATAATCTAAGGTTGCTGACTTTGCGTAATGACTATTTGAAACCATTGAGAAATTTTAGTTTAATAGAAGACTCAAGCAATGATAGAGTTAATGATATTATAAATAAAGTAAAAGTTGATATTTCTAAAGCTGAGCAAACGAATGAATGGAAGGTGCTTTCTCAAAAATTTTATTCTTATCAGTCTGAATTGTTTAACTTGCAATTAAAAGGAAAAGAAAGAGACTATTTACAATTAATTCGGGGTGCTACGGAGGAATTTCGAGCTTTTGTTAGGAGCCGGGAGTATGCTCTTCCACAGCTAATTAATACAACAGAAGCTTTAAATAAGTTAATTGAAAAAGTCGAGGGTAAATTTGAAACTGAGGATTCTAGAACTACAGAATTAATTAAGAGGCTTGGTCTTAGCTTGATTGTTTCTACATTTTTATTAGCTGTACTTCGATATATTTCTAGTATTTATCGAGAGCATTATCGTGATATGAGAAGAGTTCAACATGAGGGACAGATTATTCGTAGGTTTTATATTGCTTTGAAAAGTTCGTTTAAGTCTCAGGAAGGTTCTACACCGAATCAAATTATTGCTAATTTTGTTGATTATTCTGATACCTTATATCAGAAAGATAATTTAAAATCATCAGATGAATTAAAAGGTGAATTTAGTGTTGAATTGATAAAAGAACTCCTTTCTGTTTTATCTAAGAGAATTAAGTAGGTTTTTCGTTTCAAAGATTGTTTGGATTAACTCTGTATCTAATTATTTAATGAATATGTTTGTTTTGTTATTTATACATTAGGTTTGTTATAAAAGTTAGCAGGTCTCTCCTAGGCTCACGCCCCTCTTCAATCACCCTGATGATTAGCAATTTCGCCTAACATACATTTTTCTACCCAATCGCTAAAATCGCCTTCAAATCCCGAATCCTCAAGTATCCGTTTCACCTTCTTGTGTAAGTCCTTCCTGACATAAATGGTGGTTTGTCTGTATTCCGGGTTTTGGCGCTTACCCTGGCTCCCCTCAATTTTCTTAGAGGAAACCTCCGGTTTAACTTCCTCTTCAGCACGGGCAGCTGCCAGTAGACCATCAAAGACACTTTTACCATTCTTAGACATTTAACACCTCCCTACCCAAACGTTGGTAATCAGCCCAGGCGATTTTACCCATGCGATCGCCTGACTCATAAACAGTTACACCCTTCAACGCTGCACGTTGGTAAGCTGTGAAGCGACGAATTACAAACGGGTAAACTGGTAGTCCTGCATCCTCGCTTCAATGCGTGAGCCTAGTTATGACACGAAGAATGCTCACGCCTACGGCGGCTCCCTCTGGGAGCATCGCTACTCCTGCTTTTAGATTTAATGTAGTAATGCAGTAATACAGTAAATACTGAATTATTGCAGTTGGTACAGTTATCTGGTATTTGTAGGCTGAGCGTTGATAACTTAATGCAGTAATGCAGTAATGCAGTAATGCAGTAGATATTAGAATAAAATTGATGTCCCAGCCTGAGCTAAGTTTGGTGGTTCTAAGAACCGCTAATGTTTTAGAAATGTTGTCCTTTTACAGAGCCTTGGGGTTGAGGTTTGAGCAAGAACGTCATGGTAGTGGGGTAGTTCACTATGCCTGTACCTTGGGTACAACTACAATCGAAATCTATCCGGGAACTGATGGTTCTGCACCCAAGCCAGCCCAAGGTGGTGCAACAATGTTAGGGTTTCGGGTGGAGGATATTGATAAGGTACTTGCTCAACTCCAGGAACTTGGTAATGTACAACAACCCACTATCCAATCAACCCCACGGGGTCGGCGGATAGTGCTGCAAGATTTTGATGGTCGCAAAGTAGAGCTTACAGAATTTTGATTTTGAGTAATGCAGTAGTGCAGTAGTTAAGTGATTGAGCAATTAAGTACGTCAGCAAGCAATATATTTTGTCATCAAATATGGGTGTAGTAATAGCATTGGTTAATCAAAAGGGCGGTTGTTCCAAAAGCACGACAGCCGTCCACATGAGCTGCTGGTTAAGCGAGGGAGGGGACAAAGTTCATCTTTTAGATGCAGATGCCCAGCGTAGCAGTTCCATTTGGATATCTTCGATGGAGGACAACCAGATTGCAACAACGGTGCTGCAATCAGCGGATGAACTACTAGAGCAAATACCGGAGTTAGCAGCACAGTGTGACTATTTAATTGTGGATGGTCCAGCAGGTTTGGCTGAATCCACCAGGGCGATTTTATTTCGGACTGACCTAGCAGTGGTTCCTTGTCAGCCCACAGGTTTAGACCTGCAATCTGCTAGTGACGCGGTGCGGTTAATCAAGCAAGCCCAGTCAGTACGTGGGGGACAACCCAAAGCGGCGATGTTTATTAGTCGTGCTGTCAAAGGGACAAAGCTACTAGATGAAGCGATCGCACTTCTGAGTAAAACCAAAGAGGTGACAATGTTGAAAACGGTGGTTCACCAAAAGCAAGCGATCGCGGATACTTTTGGTCAAGCTGCGACTATTTGGGATTTGTCGGGTCGTCCAGCAAAGTCCTCAGCACAGGAGTATGAAAAGTTATTCAAAGAAATTCTGGGAATGCTGCCATGACCAAAAAACGTAAGTCCCTTGATGATGCCTTGGCGCGTGAGTTTGTTTACGGGCAAGAACAAACACAGCCCCAATCAACCATAACGAGCGTGGAACAAGTGGAAGAAGAACCAGAACCAGAACCTCCTCCACCAAAACAATCTACACCAACAAAAAAGAAAAAATCTACATCCACGCTTACTAAGAAACCATCACTCATGTCCCAACTTCAGCAAGATAATTCTAAGGAAGCGACAGTCAGATTAACTGTAGATTTACCACAGTCAATGCACCGTAAACTGTCTTTGCTGGCTGCTCAGACGGGTAGGAAAAAGGCTGAGATTGTGAGGTTTCTGCTGGATGAAGCACTGCAAGAAGTAGAAGAGTAATACAGTAATTTTAAATAAAGGCTTTTCCGTAGCCAGCTACATTGAAGTTTATGGGAATTCCCATAGACCTGCTAATTATCAAAATTATTCGATCGCTTTTGGACGCTGGTTAGATTCGCTCCCGCTGAACTTTTGAGTACGTAAAACACGACAAAACCTTTATCCATAAGCATTCCACCGATACGGGAATTCCCGTATCCAAAAAATTAGAACCGGGAATTTCCGACTCTAAAGTTATTTTTATGTGGCAAAAGTTTTACAATATTGAAATCAAAATAAACCCCTCGTGGGTGGCTGCGGGAACAGCCATAGCCCCAGGGGTAGTACGTTACGGGAATAACGCACATGAAAATAATACTTCACGAAGCGAATGGCTTACAGATTGGTCAGCGTCATCAAGATGGATACATTAATTTAACCCAGATGGCTCAAGCAAGTGGTAAGTTAATTGCTGACTATTTGAGGCTCGACACGACACAAGCCTTTATTAATGAACTTTCCACCGATATGGGAATTCCCATATCGGGAAAAAATGGACTTATTCAAATACGTAAGGGTGGAAACAACAAAGCTGCTCAAGGAACTTGGGGACACCCTCAAGTAGCAATCAACTGTGGTCAATGGTGCAGTCCTCGTTTTGCCGTGCTGGTTAGTAAATGGGTAGTTAATTGGATGACTACTGGTAAGCGTCCAATTTCTCACACTGAAGATTATTTAGATTCGTTGCTTCCCACAGCTAAGGCTTATATTCAAAGTTCCCAAGCTTTAAATCGTGCAATCCATACAGCAATCCACCAGCAAACAGGTTCACTTAAACAGGCTTTGGAATCTCTCTTTACCCAAGAAACTTTGACTACTGGCAATAGCACAGACACAAGCACTAATTTTTCAGCTTGCCAAAGTTTTGACATCAAAGCGAATACTCCACATATAAATCCACCTGCGGGTAAATCCAATTTATTATCTCAACAGCAAGCACCAACCAAAGAACCAACGGTACGCGTTACGGTAGACTTAGCCGAATCTATGCACCGTAAACTGTCTTTGCTGGCTGCTCAGACGGGTAGGAAAAAGGCTGAGATTGTGAGGTTTCTGCTGGATGAAGCACTGCAAGAAGTAGAAGAGTAATTAAGTAATGCAGTAAGTGATGCAGTAATGCAGTAACTACTGACTTACTCAAATATTTAATGAGTTATTTGCATTACTTACCCTGTTGATTAGTCCTATCTGGTTCGGTATATAAAGTCGAGATTTGAAGAAATAAAATGATGCAACACTACCAGCAAGAATTGTCAGAGCAGCAACAGTCAGCGTTTGATTTGATTCATTCCTGGTATGGTAACAATCCGAATACGCCATTTGTGTTGCGCGGTTATGCTGGTACGGGTAAAACCTACTGCATTCAACGGGTAATAAAATCCCTGCGGCAACTTAACCCCAAAATAAAGATTGCTGTTTGCGCTCCAACTCACCGGGCAGTCCATGTTCTTGAGGAGATGGCAGCCGCTTCTCTCTTAAAAGTTGATATCACCACTTTACATTCACTCCTGCACGTAATGCCGGGAGAATATGACGAGACGGGAAGACCAAAGCTAAAACCCAATAAGTGGAGTAGGGAAGGATTTTACAGTGAATATCATTTGGTGGTGATTGATGAAGCTTCCATGGTTGGTGAAGAGTTAATGGCACTGATTGAAAGGAAGAATACGCCAACAATATTTATGGGGGACCCGGCACAATTACCCCCAATTGGGGAGGAAGAATCCCCTGTTTTTAAGTTAGCCACTGGTTACGAACTCACCCAAGTAATGCGCTACTCCGGGGCGATCGCAGATTATGTAACTTCGATTCGCAATGGATTAAATGCCCAATTTCCTCCACGGGTACGCACCTACGGCAACATAACAAAGTGTAATCAAGTGGAGTGGGATAAGTGGCTTTTGGACGAATTTCATCAAGCAACTGACCCCTACGCAGTGCGAGCGATCGCTTGGACTAATCGCAGGGTAAATGCCATCAATAAGCTCATCCGTGAATCTATCCAGGGAGTGGGGGATTGGGAGCCATATATTAAAGGTGAGAGATTAGTTGCCAAGGAACCAGTGATAGTGCGTGCCGAACATGATTCTGAACGCAAGGTTATCTTGATGCATAGCTGTGCTGAATGTGAGGTGAAAGCTGTAACAGAAGATGCCTTACCTTACCGCAATCAATATTTGCACGTTTATCGCCTCAACATTGAAACAGACTTGGGTACAAAAGCATGGGTTTTGACCATTCATCCCCAATCCTGGGAAACTGCCAAAAAGATGATATTTGAGTGGAAGAAAGAAATTCTGGCAATGGAGTCAGAAAAGCGTAAAAAAGCCTGGGCAGCTTTTTATGAATTTTTAGAAACCTTCAACCTCGTCACCCAATCCCGTGGAATTGCCAATCGCTTAAACTATGCCTATGCTACAACCTGCCATCAGTCCCAAGGTGGTACCTTTAAAAAGGTTTTTGTAGACCACTCCAATATCTTTGGTTGTCGGGATGTGAGGATGAGAAATCAACTGTTGTACGTGGCAGATAGTCGGGCTTCAGAACATTTGTACGCATTAACCAAATTTTGAGCGTAGTAGGCGTGTCAATCTGGGTAAAAGCGAGCGATCGCATATATTCCCGAAGCAGAATAACTACCAACAAAAAACCCCGGCTTAAGTACCGAGGTAATGGGGAGAAGTCCAAAAGACGATAAATGAGAGAGATACCGTAATATTAATGCCCAAAAATTTTAGCTAACTGTAAAGGCAACCATAACTACAGCACTGATGAATAAAGTGGCAACAGCACCCAAGAACTTGTAGCGATTTTGTTGCTCTTGGTTGGGGTACTGAGCATAGTACAACTGGGGTTCAGTAGCGTAGTTGTTTAAAATACCTCTTTCATCTGTGGTGGTATACATAGTTCTTTTTCCTTGGCTTATTAACTAATGTAAATAAATATAACAATATTGTAACAATATGTCAACATAACTTGACAGTAAAAGGTAATCAAGGTAATAAGGGTTGCTTATTTATGATGAATGGGGGATGTAGTAGTTCCTTACTGTAGAAGCCATACTTGATTACCGCGCACTCAGTTTTCTCAGAT